>NZ_PNDU01000272.1:0-420 GCF_005886635.1 Pseudoalteromonas sp. S558
GTGAGTGGCACATACTTTCATTCGCTGAAAAAATACAACAAAGGTTGCCATCTAATCAAGATGCTTGCATGTTTCTACTTGATATCCATATGAATACAGACTATTTATTAGAGTATTGGTCTGAATGTTATGAGTTGTCTTTTTTACCTGGTTATCTAAAAGATAACTACGATATAAGTATCATGGATGGGTTTATCGCTCTTCGGATGAATGCTTATGAAGCTTTAAAAGATTTATTAGCGCCTTTAGGTGAGTTTATTGAAACAAAAGCTGATGGTGAACCTATTGTAATCTTTAACTTGCGTACATTTGGACAAGAAGATGAAGCAAAATGTGAACGCGAATATTTAGACGGTTATCCTTTAGATGATATCAAGATTGCTTTCATAAATGAGGATGTAAAAAATAAGCGGGTTTTTA
>NZ_PNDU01000273.1:0-2647 GCF_005886635.1 Pseudoalteromonas sp. S558
GGGATTACATAAATGGATATTACAATAATGTTAGGCCGCATCATTATAATGCCGGTTTAGCGCCAAATGAATCTGAGGTTAGATACAAAGATTCCAAAACTGTGGCCAAAATTAGTTGACCACTACAAAGCTCAAGTTATCTCTTACAAAGTCCTCATTAAATACTCTAACTTTAGCGGCTGTGAAGGGAGTGTTTTCACTTTTAAATTCTGAACCATCATTTAACTCTATCGAGAATGAGGGGTTAGTATATTTATCCGATATACTGCCTGTTTCACAAGCTCGAAACACTCTGGACAGGGTTGTTTTTCCAGAGTAATTTCGGCCATAAATTATATTGACTGACTTGAACTCTGCAATTCTATTGTTAGGTTCTTTAACTGTTCGATCCCAATCGAAGCTCTTATAAACAGCCATATTGGTAATGCTTTTGATTTTTTTGAACATATAACATCCTTGTGCAGACTACTTGATAGTTGCGAGTGCTCTAACGCCCCAATCACCGGGCCGGCGTAGTGAAGCAATTTTTGTGGTACAAGAGTGAAGCAACACCACAAAAATTGCGCAACGTAGCTGGCTCTGCGTGCATTGGCTTGTTATGCCTATTTGGTTGATTTGTGAAATACAATGGCATCACGAAATCCGTTATTTTCTATTATTGGTTCGGATAATTCACTGATATTGAAAAACTCAGAAAGCTTATTTTTGACCACATCGAGATTCTGTTCACTCGGTGAAACAATATCAGGAGGTATGAATATATTTTCAAACTTCAAAGTAGCCTCAAGATTGAACTCTTGGTTAGGTTCTTTGTAACAGCAGTAATCGAATAGGACTTCGCCGAATATTTTAGCTTTAATGTTATCTCCATCAAATGAACAAAAGCTTATCTTGGTTACATCAACCGGTATGTGCTGACCATCAAGATAAACGGACCCGTCTATATACCCCTCTTCAGGGTTAACTGGGAACTCGAATTCTTTGTCCTGAAGATCGGAAAATGATCTAAAGTGGATCTTAATAAAATCTAGCTGGATACAGGTTTTTTCAGTTTCGTTTTGAAACTCAAACTCCTCTAAATCTATCGAGATCGATAAAAATAGAGTCATCGGTAAGCCGACATTCTCATTTTTGAATAATAGGGCGTTTATTTTACCGCACTCAGGACTAATTTTTATTGCCACCGTCTCTCCTTAGGGCATAGCAACTTTATCAGAAGACACTTTCCTTTTTTAGTGCGAAAACGTCCTTATTTTTTGAACTTACATTAATAGCAAACAGTTTAAGTCATTGCCAGCTATAAATATTATTCTTTCTGTTATTTATATAAACATGTAAAAAAGAGGAAAGTGTCCTCTTATTCTTACTAAATTAATGACTACTCACCTCAGTGACCGCTTCTCGCTCATTAGGGACTGTCAGATAAGATCCAAACCCTCTTTTCAAACTGAGATGAGGGCTACTACAAATTTGTTATTAAACTTTTATGCAAGAGAAATTGGTAAAAAACAATCACCGGATAAGCTGTTAAAGTTTATTGGCATATAGCATCCGATTTATTTCAGTCATTTAAATACCCACATCCATGTAGATATTGAAATAACTAAAATATAATAGTTGGTTTTTAAAAGGTAGTTTTGATTTTCGTTTTACATAACGCTACCTAAATGATGTTTTCTTTATCTAAATTAACTTAATTAGAAAAAATATTATCGAGATCTTCGTCAATATAAACACCCGTCAATCCATTATCTTCTACAGCAGATTTAAACTTATCTGTACAATACAAACGAGAACCACCTGTAAATTTACTCTTAAAAACAGGCTTATTTTTTACATCATCATTTATGAAAGCAATCTTGATATAATCTAAAGGATAACCGTCTAAATATTCGCGTTCACATTTTGCTTCATCTTCTTGTCCAAATGTACGCAAGTTAAAGATTACAATAGGTTCACCATCAGCTTTTGTTTCAATAAACTCACCTAAAGGCGCTAATAAATCTTTTAAAGCTTCATAAGCATTCATCCGAAGAGCGATAAACCCATCCATGATACTTATATCGTAGTTATCTTTTAGATAACCAGGTAAAAAAGACAACTCATAACCTTCAGGCCAATACTCTAATAATGAGTCATTATTCATATGGATATCAAGTAGAAACATGCAAGCATCTTGATTAGATGGCAACATTGGTTGTATTTCTTCAGCGAATGAAAGTATGTCCCACTCAACCATGTCGTAAGAGTTAGTAACAGGCTTTAACGAGAACAACTTCATGATTTACCATCCCAATTAGCATTTTTACGCATCATAACGCTGGCTGGCATCATATGATTTTTAATTTTTATTTTCACGCCACGAAATGCATTTATGAAATCGAGCTTATTTACTTTGGTTCTTAAACTAGTAGACACCCACACTTCATAATTATGGCGATGCAACCTTCTGTGAGAAACAGTGTCAGGCGTAGCCCAATCATCTGACTTGTTTTTTTCAAAGTTTCTTAGCCATACCCCATTCGTAGGATCATTAATACCAATACCAAACGAGTGCATTCTTAAACGTGTGGCATATGTAAGACGTTGTCTATAGCGCCCTTTACCACACACAATGTGATGTGCCTCATGATATGAAGTCGGTTTT
>NZ_PNDU01000274.1:0-22880 GCF_005886635.1 Pseudoalteromonas sp. S558
ATAGGCCCCATATATAAGCAGGTTGGTATTAGGAGTAGGTTTGTTTTTTGTTTTTTTAAGCTGCGTATTTATAGCCGTTATGTATTTAGAAGCGATTAAAAAAGGCATGCCAGTAAAGCGCTGGGTATTTTTAGGCGGTTTATTGGGGCCTGCTGCATGGTGTTTATTTAATCTGCACTATCGGCGGGCGCTGATCCGCCATACAGGTCAAAATGCATGTATTTGGAACTCTTAACTTATTGCCGCTACGACTTTTTCTTCTCTAATTAAGCTTGGCGCTGCTTTACTTTGTTGTTGTTTTAAAAACGCAGTAAATTCAGCTTTTGATAAAGGTTTAGAGTAATAAAACCCTTGGACTGTTTCGCAGTTTAGGGTTTTAAGTATTTCTATTTGATCGGCTTGTTCAACACCTTCAGCAACAACATGTAAATCAAGGTTATGCGCAATAGTTACTATTGAGTCGACCATATTTCGGCCACGCTCATTTTTCATATCATCTATAAATGCTTTATCAACTTTGAGCGTGTTAAGTGGAAATTGTTTTAAATACGCTAACGATGAATAGCCTGTGCCAAAGTCGTCCATTGCTAAATGAATACCGCGTGCACTTAACGAACGCATAATGGAAATTGCTTCTTTAGGATCATCCATTACCGTACCTTCGGTTATTTCAAGCTCTAAAAAGTATGAAGGTAATTCGTTTTTTTGTAAAATAACATCAATACGCGATGTTAAGTCCGGTAAGCTAAATTGTTTTGCAGATAAATTAACGGCAACTCTGCCGTTAAATAAACCGCTATCGAGCCATTCTTTAACGTCTCTACAGGCTTTATTTAATACGACTTCACCTATTTCTATTATTTGTCCTGTTTCTTCTGCAATCGGTATAAACACACCAGGACTAATAATCCCTTTTTTGGGAGTAATAAAACGTACTAATGCTTCCATGCCCGTTAGCTTACCGGTCCGGATATTCATTTTTGGTTGATAATACACCTCAAAATGATCTTCTTTTAAACCAAAACGCATTAAGTTTTCTATTTGCAGACGTTTAACTGCTTGGCGGTTCATCGTATCGTTAAAAAATAAATAGCTATTACCTTTCTTTTTCGCATGATACATAGCAGTGTCAGCATTTTTTAATAATAACTCAGGCGTATTCCCATCTTCGGGGAACAGCACAATACCGACACTTGAAGTGATAACAAGTTCGTGGCCTGCCATTTTAAACGGTGTCGCAATGGCGGCTAAAAATTGCTTGGCCATACGCGTGATCATATGAATATCGTTAGTGTCCGACATAACTAAGGCAAATTCATCACCGCCTAAACGATAAAATACATCATTCTCACGGGTTAGCTTATTTAAACGCATAGCCAGCTTTGCAAGTAAACTGTCACCTAATTGATGGCCTAACGAATCATTTATTTTTTTAAAGTTATCTAAATCAAATACTAATAACGCATGGTGCGAATGTAGCTTAACCAGCTTGTGTAAATCAGTAAAAAATAAGTTGCGATTAGGTAGGCTGGTAGTGCGGTCTCTGTTTGATAAGTTATGCAGCTGCGACTCTGCTTTTTTACGCTCAGTTAAATCTGAATAAACAACAACGTAATTAGTGATTTGATTTTGATCGTTTTTAATTTCATCAATTGAAATCTCAATAGGAAGTAAAACACGCTCACTATTGCGCAATTTAACTTCTTGTTGAATATGATCGGTTTCGCGGACAATTTCAATAATGTTATTGATATAGCTTTGCTCATACCCAGGTAAGTTAAAATCTTTTTCAAGGTATTGCTCACGCTGGCCACCAAAAAGCGTTAAAAAGCTAGGGTTAATATCAACTAACTTAAAATTTTTGTCATAAATTGCTAATGCATCGGTTAGTGACTCTACACATTTAGCAAATAAATTTAAACGCTCCTCAGTCGACTTTAACTGTGATATATCGCGAACAGTGCCAGTCATTCTAAGTGGAGATAGGTTGGCGTCTTTTTCGATTATTTTGCCACGATCGAGTACCCAGTGCCAACGACCAAAAGTATCTTTAATGCGGTACGTTGCTTCAAAAAAAACGGTTTGTTCAGCAAAATGCTTTTTAAGGAGAAGTTCAACATTGGCAACATCAAGGGGATGAATTAGGCTTTTATTTGGGGGGAATCCAAGTAATGTGGTTGAATTCATCAAATATTTATCATTAATACGGATAACTTCACCCGTTTTTATATTCCAATCCCATAGCGTATCGCCACTGCCTTCTACCGTGCTTTTTAGGCGTTTTTGCGAGAGACAAAGCTCTTGACGCGAACGTCTGAGCTTAAAAATATTAAACAGTAAATAGGGCAAAGCAAACGCAATAATTGCGCTTGCTAAAAATAGTATTGTATCTGAATTGTAATTAAATGATGACTCGAAGGCACAAAGCTCAAATGAGTAAGCAAGTAATACAAGTGACAAACTGAGTCTTATAGTTATTGTTTTTATCATTTTTTTATTACTTATAATTTACAAACGATAACTTAAATCAAGCTTGACCAATAGTCAAAGAGAATGAGAATAAATTGGCATATTTTGTGATTTACTCACCTTTGCAGAACTTAAAAGTTCATACCTTGGCCTATCTTCATCAAAAAGTTGAACAGCATATTCTTTTATGTCTTCAAGGGTGAGAGCATTTAATGCCTTCAGTAGCTTCTGTTGCATATTAAACTCATGATCTCTATTGCCTATAGCAAGCCAAAGGCGCTGCGAACGTAGGCGTAAATTCTTATCTTTTTCAGCAATATGGGTTGTTAAACCATGTTTTTGTTGCTGCCAAATATGTTCATCAATTTTATCAATAGTGTTTAAGTATTGACTAATAAAACAATTATGCCTGTGGATAAGTGTCTTGGTATCAAACGTTGGTGATTGTACATAAAAGGCAATTCCAGCTCTGGTATTGAAAGGAGCATAACCCGCACCTACTAAATAGCCTAACTGCTGTGTGGTGCGCAGTTCGTTAAAGTAGTCTTGGTTTATTAGATGATTGAGTGCCATCATCTTTATTTTTTCCGTTACGCTACTTGTTTGGGCCTGATAATAAATAACCATTGCATGGTCGTTACATGGTAGTTCTAGCTCGTAACGCGTCACTTTTTTGATTTCAAATAGTGGGCGTCTTAAATCATCAATGGTTGTAGCATTTTTTAAGTGGGCAGCGACTTTTTTCTGAAATGCAATAGCATCGTCTTGCTGCCAATTACCGTGTAAAAATGACTCAACATGAAGCGCTTTAAAAAAGTCCCGCCTAAACTCCTTAAATTGCTGAAAACTTGTATTTTTTAATGCAGATGCAAGGTCTCCTGGTTGTGGATTCCAAGGCATTACTTTGGCACCTAAAATGCTAAATAACTCACTAACAGGCTTGTTTTGGTTACTGTTACGCCAATGCCTAACTAGTTGTTTTTTATATTCAGCGAAGCGCTTTGCACAAATTTCGACATTAAAAAGGGCATCAATGAGTTGATCGACTAATTCTAACTGGCTAGAAGAAAGGCCGGCAGTGTGAAGGGTTAATCCACCTTGATGCGAGGTTAGGTGGTAACTAAGTCCAGCAAGTTCTGCTGGATAAAACTGCTCGCCTACGCTATCCATAAATAAATCAGTAAATAAGCGAGTCAGTGCCATGTGCTTTACGTCTTTAACTGCAAAGTCGGAATCCATCGCTAAATAGAAATGACCTTTAGCGACTCTAAATGTATTGTCTTGCTTAAACCAAAAGTCAAAACCGGTCTCTTTCACAAGCAATTTTGGCTGAGTTTGTGGTTTTTCAATATCAAACAATACCACTTCTTTGGTTAAGTAAGGATTTGCGGTCGGTAATAGCATTTCATTAAGGGGTTCATTTATATCACTGAGCGCGTCGAGCCAGCTGGATGATACTTTTTCTACTTTATAAGGTGTGTTATACCACGCTGTTTTATGCTCAGGCTCCACGTCAGGGTGTATTAGAACAACACGCATATTATTTGGCGTTAACCATTGCATGGCCATTTCATGGGTCGCTCTTTTAAAGCCTTCCATTAAATAGTCACCTTGAACATAGTTACATTCGTCGTAATGCTGCATGTTAATACTTAAATTACTGACCCAGTCAATCAAGCGAGACTTTTCTTGGTTATCGAAAGCTATTTGTAATAGGTTTTTTTTATCTTGATAAAGGCGAGGTAACTTATCTGTATTGGTATTTATTAAGCAAATATACTCAAAGACCACTTCAATAATGTCTTCAAAGTACTCAATGCCTTCGTCAGTTAGCGCCATGCTAATATTAAAGTCTTTGAAGTTACTGCCGTTAATCCCCCCTCCGGCAGAAAGTGCATTTATCCAGCCTTGCTCTTTTAAAATAGAGTAAAGCGATCCTGCTCCTTCATAGCCTAGTAAATGGGCAATAAAGCTCACCGTTTTATGACGATAAAAATCATCAATGTTTGGCATCGCAAAACTGACAATCAATTTTTGCATGTGCTTGTGCGGCTCAATATGGAGTATTTTACCTATGTCTTGCTTACGATATAGCGGCTCATTGATAGCTGGCTTTTTAAGATTTTTATGACCATTTACTTGATTGAAATACGTGTTAGTCCAGTCTTGCAGCGTATCGAGTTCTTCGTTGGCGCAAATAACTAAGGTCATCCACTGTGCTTGATAAAAAGTATTAAAAAAATCACGTAGTTCATCACTTATACAGCGTTCTCTATCTGCAAGTGTTTGTAAATTACCGACTGAAAATTTAGCAAAGGGGTGAGCAGGGTTTACTGTTTCTTTGTGCGCTTGGTAAATGCGGCGACCATCATCCTTTATTTTTAATTTAAATTCGGCTTCAATCGCATTACGTTCTTTTTCTGTTTCTGCAGGGTTGAGTAATGGAGCAATAAAAAAGCGACTAAATTGCTGCAGTGCACGTTTAAATTCTTGATTGTTTATATCAAAAAAATAGCAAGTGTGTTCCGTTCCAGTCCATGCATTTGTGTTTCCACCAGCCTGAGACACAAAGTTATTAAAACTACCTGATTCAGGAAATTGATCGGTGCCTAAAAAAACCATATGTTCTAAAAAGTGTGCAAGGCCTTGCCTATCAACAGGGTCATCAAAGTGGCCAGCATTAACAGCCATAGATGCAGCGGCTTTAGTTGAATCTTTATCTTGCACTAAGAGTACTTTTAGACCATTGTCCAGTGTAAAGGCACGGTATGCTCTGTTATCATTGCGACTGATATTCAAATGATGCTCCTGAAACGAAACGTTTACTTGTTAACAACAGATGATAGCTTCAGGGTAGCGAAATAATGCTAAAAGATTGACCTGAATATCATGAAAGAACTACTTTAGAAATAAATAGCTTTATGTTGTTAATATAGCGAACAAATGGGCAGGCTGGCTACTGTTTTATATTCTTTAATCGGTTGATTTTTTATGAAAACAATCTTAATAATGCGCCACGGCGAAGCAACACCGATGCAGGCTGACGATGCAGCCAGAAATTTAACTCAATTAGGGCATACAGAGGCGGAAAAAATGGGCTTGTGGCTCAGCAAAGTTCATCAACCGGATGCTTTGTTAGTTAGTCCTTACACTCGGGCACAGCAAACAGCACAAAATGTAGCAAAAAATAACACATTTGAATTTAGTGAAACAACAAGTGATTTAGTACCCGAAGGCAAACCCCAAATTGCTGCTGATTATTTGGAAACTCTGATTGCTGCACATCCTCAATGCAACACATGGCTTGTCGTTGCGCATATGCCTATTGTAAGTTATTTAGTTGATCAATTAAGCTCAGGTGACATGCCTATTTTTAATACAGGAGCCGTTGCTGTAATTCACTACGATGAGCAAACTCAACGTAGCCAATATATAAGTATAAACGCCCCTGAAAATGTATAAATCTAATAATATAGAGTAGTAAATGATGATTGATCGCCTTGAAACGGGTGCGCGAATGAGCCGCATTGTAAAACATAATGGCACAGTTTACTTGTGTGGGCAGGTATGTGCCGACGCTACAAAAGGTATAAAAGAGCAGACCAAAACTATGCTCGATAAAGTTGAGGCTTTACTTGATGAAGCGGGTAGCTCAAAAAAGCATATGTTAAGCGCGACCATTTATGTGAAAAGTATGGATTACTTTGCTGATATGAACGCGGTATGGGATACATGGGTACCACAAGGGTATGCCCCTGCACGTGCCTGTGTTGAAGCTAAAATGGCACGAGATGCTTTACTTGTTGAGGTTTCAGTTGTTGCAGCCCTTAAATAATCAAACAGAAATAGCATTGTTGATCAGTGATTTTAATAAAGAAACTGCTCAGGCTATAAGTTCACTTCCTGCTTGGTATTTTTGTGATAACGAAATAGATGCAAACGACTGCGCACAACTTGTTTTACAAAAAGTGAAAACGGCCACTACGTCGTCACTTTATTGGTTTGAACACAATAATGAAGCGTTACCTCAAGTCGGTGATTTAAATATTTTCACTAATTGGCAAGGAAAGCCTCTGGGTATAATTGAAACCACAGATGTCACTATTACTCCTTATAATGAAATTACAGCGGCGTATGCCGCTTTAGAGGGGGAGGGTGATAAGAGCCTTGCTTATTGGAATAAAGTACATTGGGCCTATTATCAGCGTGAGCTTGCAGACACTCCATTTCAGTGTAATAAAACAATGCCTTTAGTGTGTGAACGGTTTAAATTAATATTTACAGCCGCGCATCCACTTCAAACAAGAGCAACGAATGAAAAATAACCCAGTAGCTTTAATAACAGGGGCAAGCAGGGGAATTGGTGCTGCAACAGCAATTCATTTTGCACGTAATGGTTACGATATCTGTATTAATTACAATGTCGACCACCAAAGCGCAAAACAAGTCGCACAGCAAGCATCAAACTATGGTGTTTGCGTAGAGATAATACAGGCAAATGTTTCGCAAGACTCTGAAGTGGTCGCAATGTTTAAAAAGCTATATAGCATATTTGGAAAGCTGGATGTACTTGTTAATAATGCCGGTATTTTAAAACCACAAATGCCTTTGTTAAAAATGAGTGCAGAGCGAATAAACACAGTGTTGACCACCAATATTACGAGTGCTTTTTTATGTAGCCGTGAGGCTGTTAAATTGATGCTTGCAGGGGGCAGTATTGTGAATGTGTCCTCTGGGGCTGCTAAAACAGGTTCCCCTCATGAGTATATTGATTACGCTGCTTCAAAAGGGGCGATAGATACATTTACAATAGGCCTTGCCAAAGAACTTGCAGCGCGAAATATTCGTGTTAACTGTGTCCGTCCAGGACTAATTTATACCGATATGCATAGTGACGGCGGTGAGCCTAATAGAGTTGACAGGTTAAAACATGGGTTACCACTAGGTCGAGGTGGAAAGCCGGAAGAGGTCGCGTCGGCAATTTATTTTTTGGCCTCTAGTGCAGCTTCATTTACCACCGGTAGTTTTATTGATGTAGCTGGTGGTTCATAGTGTCTCTTATTTAATTACGTAAGTAAGAGACAGTGTTAGAGCTGTTTTTTCAGGTTGATATCGTTCTTAGAAAGAATTTTTAAGACACGCATATTAGGTATTTATATGCGGTATTGGCTATTTATTTAATACTATTTTCATGACCCCATTTTATAGGAATAAACTTGTTTAAAAAATAAGCATTAATATTTTAATCAGTATGTGAATAAGAAAAATTTTGTCATAGTCATTACCCCGTTGTACTTCTAAAGTACTCTCAAAGAAAAGTTTAGGTATACGAATTTTCTTCAATTAGATGCCAAAACTATCTTTGAGACTACCTATTCTATTTGAGTTTGTTTTTTAGCAGGACTATGGGCGACAAGTCGTTAGCGTTTTTAGCGCACTGTCTTTTTGATTAAACACATGGCATGTTCTAAAGCTATCTTGCACAGTTATATGCAATGTAGAGCCATCGCCCTTAGCTGGCGCTGTCCCACCATAGTGAGGGCCTTTTGAGATAAAGCAATTACCCTGATCCCAGAATATAGCAAGCGTGTTATCATCCGAATCTCGGATTAACTGTTGCCAGAAAGCGATACTACCTTGCTTTTGAGGGAAAATGGCATTTTTACTGACTATACATTCCGCGTAGCTACTAAGTGATAATAAGCTTAATGAGCATACAATGAGTTTAATCAATTTTATATTAATGGTTTTCATATTTTTCACCTTTGTTGTTGCATTAAGTTGCTAAGTAAAAATAGCAAAAACAAACAATTTTAGGCATAAGAATGGTTCATATGATTTTGTTTTTAAAATAGTTTATGTAGTGTATTGCAGAGGTGTTAAATAAAGATATTGAAAGTTGATTTCACTATTGAAATCAACTCTAAGGCTTGGTTGTATGTAAATGTGGAGGGTTAAAATAACCCATATAATAATGCGCTCAACATTAACTAAACTTAGCATAATCGCTATTACAGCTTCCTATTGCAGAGCTAGATTGTAATTTTTCACTGGCGGATTTTACTTGCACTCTGTCTTCTGCCGCTAAGCTAATTACAGTATTACATAATTGGCAGCAAAACTTTTCTCCTGCACATAAGGCTTCAATACTAATAATAATTTTAGAATGCTGACAGTGAGGACAGTTAATGGTATTTGTTAAATTCATCGTAGTTCCTACATGTTTTAAATAGCGCCTTTATTAAAAGGCGCTTATAAGTTGTTATCCAGGTTTTGTATCCTCATTTTTAGGATTTTTGATCATTATAGGCTGAATAGCTGCCGTATACGCTTGGATTATTGTTGTTACCCCTTCAGGAAGTGGTAACTGCCCAGCATTAACTGCTACGGTGTATTTAGCTGAATTTGACTTTTCATAGTGCTCTTTATCAGAGGACGATGACTGACTAGTTGATTTAACCGAGCCTTCCACTTTGGCAGAAAATCCCATATAGCTGAAACCAGCTTCAAAGCTACCGCTAGTCTCTGTACTATCACTATTTGATTTTTCAGTGTCGTGTGAATAAGAGCTTTTCACTTCCATTTCAAAATTAACATCAACATTTTTAACGGCAAGTGAGTTTAGAGGTAAAATAGTCAAAATGGGTAAATTTAAAGTCGAAGTTGCAGGAGTTGATGGCTCACCTGTATCTTGATTAATAACAGGGCGAGTAATTTCAAGCTTGACCATAATAGGTCTACGTACACCTCCTTCCTTATCTTTATCATCGATTGGTTGAAAACAAGTTTCTAATAAAAACTGCGTTTGCGTAATTGCCATGTTTGCATTGGCATCAGCTGCTGCATTTAAAGGAGCACCAATTAAAGACTTCATTGGTAGACCAGAAAATTGTTGAGCCATGCTTACTAGTGAATTTTCCATTATAGTATCCTTTTTCTAATGTTAGTTTTCTATCCAGGGATTTGCGCTCTAAGTGAACGCTCGTAACCTTCAATAAGTTTTTGAAGGCCTTCAGGAGTTTCACCTCCTTGAAGTTTTATTTCGATTTCCACATTAGAGGTGTTTCTTTCTTGCGATTTAGAAAAAATGCCTCCTTGAGCTTGTTTTGGAAATGCGACAAATAATTCATTTTGGTCGTTAGCAGTAACTTCTAAGTTTGCTTTAATGCTAACCTCTTGTATTTTTTGTGAGCTGATTGGTGTTAGCGTTATAATTGGTACATCAACATAGCTGATCTTAGGCCCATTATGGTCTTTATCAGGGAAGGCCATTTGCATTGTTTTAGGTTTGAGCACACGCCGAACTTGATTATTAGAAGCTAATTTTTCATTGTGGTTTTTGAGAATGCTAAGCGCTGCTTCTGTATCATCACTATCGATAAATGTTTTAACTTTTTGAATTGACTCATCATCAAGGTCTGTTACATTTTCAGTGGGTATTTCTACAATCTCAAAAAATTTATTAATGTGTTTTATACCTTGAGCTTCAACCTCATTAGCGGCTTGCTTAATGCTTGAATGAAGTTCATGTATAAGCGATCTAAATTTAATCATCTTTAATATCCCGTAGTGACTTTGTTACGTCAGTTATAGGTATTAAAAGGAGATAAGTTAATAAGAGCTGATCTTATGATTGTTTTGAAATGGCCATCTTTTTTCTTGCTGTCGATATTGTGCGCTGACTAATACCAAACACCCTGATTAGCTCATCGTTTGCCATGCCGTTTTTTATTGAATTTTCATACGCTATTTTTCTAAGCAAGCTAAAGATGCCCCACCTATTAGGAATTTCAATATAACCAGACGAATCAGCAAGAGAGCAAAGTCTGCAGTAATGAGATTCAGTTAAATTTATC
This sequence comes from Pseudoalteromonas sp. S558, assembly GCF_005886635.1. Taxonomy (NCBI): domain Bacteria; kingdom Pseudomonadati; phylum Pseudomonadota; class Gammaproteobacteria; order Alteromonadales; family Pseudoalteromonadaceae; genus Pseudoalteromonas; species Pseudoalteromonas sp. S558. The sequence continues at coordinate 10,326 of NZ_PNDU01000274.1, forward strand.
TCTAAACTTATTTCTAATTTTGACTTATGCTTACCTAAGTAAATTTTTTTCCCACCATGCTTCTCTATAAAATCGTAGAACTCATTAGCAGTGTATGGCTCTACTAGTTCAGATAAAAAAAAGGGCAGCCTAGCAAGTACTTCAACTTTGTATTCTTCATAGAAAATATATAACTCATTCATATGATTTATTTTGTTTGTATAAATTGCGCCAAAAATTTCGTAATGCATCCTTTGCGGCTCCACTGAAGGTATACACTTCAAAGGCGTAACCTTTGAAGTTTTGTATGGGTTTCTTTATTTGTAGTTTTTAGGAGTTAATAAGGACATAAGAATGGTTCATATGAAATTAACATTTTGTAAACGTTTTTATTTCAATTGATTCTTTTTTGTTTTTGTTTTTGTTTTTGTTTTTGTTATGGGTACTTTTGTGTGAAGCTGATAAGGAAAAATTATTATATTTTATCCCGTTCAAGTTATAAATTTGGAATGATGGTTAAGTCGCTTTAACCCATTTTTAAAAGAGGAAAACATGGTTTTATTTTCGATTACAATAATATAGCCAGCCAAAATGTAAAACTAGCAACACTTAAAATAGTCGACAGTACAACAGCGCCAGCAAGTGTGGCTTCATGTTGTTTTATTTGACTCGCAATAAGGTAAGCATTTACGCCAACAGGCGATGCACTTAAAAGTACCAATACATTAAGTATTTGCGTGTCTAGCTTAAATACATAAGTGCCCACCAATAGCACCAATGCTGGTAATAGGACTATTTTTAAGATTGATGCAATGAGGGCCGGTTGCCAGTTTGCCGCTACTTTATAAAATGCTAAATTTGCACCAAGTACAAATAGCGCACAAGCAATCGCAGGCGACGCTAATAACGTAAGGCTATTAGCGACATCTTCAAATAAAGTGATCCCCACTATATTTAAAATAAGCCCACAACTAATACTCAATACAATAGGGTTTAATACCATGTTTTTAGCAAATTTTGACCGCGAAAATTTGCTGCTGCCTTTAGCGCCAATTAAAAACGTAAGTGCAAACAACAATGTGCTATGAAAAGTGATGATCATAAACGCGATGGCTATCATTTCTTTACCAAACGATGCAATAACAATAGGGATACCCACTAACACCATGTTTGAGTAGCTTGAGGCAAGCCCAAATACACCATGTTGTTGATAGTTTTTTTTGTGTTTTTTATTTAAATAGAAGCGATCAATTAAAATGCCAACACCAAATATACTCAGTACTGGAATATAAAAACTTAAAAATGCAAAGAGGCTAATACTTTGTTGTAAATTAATTTGCGACATATTTAGCAGTAAAAAAGCGGGCAAACTAACGTAAAACGTAAATTTACTCAGGCCAGCAATATGCTGCTGTTCAAAAAACTTTAATCGGCAACAGCTATAACCCAGTACAACAATAAAGATGAGCGGAAAAATAATCGATAAAATGTGCACGCAGTTACGCCTTAGTCATAGATAAATTAACGTCTAAATTCATCACTTTGCGGTAAATTAATTAAAATAAGTACAGCGCCTCTGCCGCCATATTCAAGGGGGGCTTGATGCATGGCTATTACATCGGGGTGTTGTACTAAATACTGAGGCACTTTGTGCTTTAGTACGCCGCCGCCAATACCATGCACTACACATGCACAATAGTAATGCTGCTTTTTGCACTCGTGAATGAGCCCTGCGAGTTCATCTTTAGCAAGTTCTTTATTTAAACCATGTAAATCTAGGGTCAAATCGGGCGCAAAGTCACCACGGCGAAGCTGTTTAGCTAGGAAGGTATCTTGGCCTGGTTTTACATATTTGACCGTGCCGTGGGTATCTATATCGGGAATATAAACGTCTGAGAAAAAAAATTCAGACTGAGCCTGCTTTTTTTGCTGGGCAAATTGCTTAGCTTGTGACACCTTAGGTTTTGTATCAAAACGATGAGTATCTTGTTTAAATACTTTAGCGCCTGTGATCGTTTGACGAAATAAGCTTATGTCGTCATTGCTTAGGGACGAATGGGATGGAATGTCTTTTTTCATAACTTTTTACCTAAACAAAAAAACGTAAAAACGCAGCGCAAAAGGCGGTACAATACTTAAATGAGGGGCAATTGTAATTTGCCCAGCGCAGATAGGCAATGCAATCGTCTTAAAGACTCAAAACAGTCAGTAAGCTAATACAGGTAAAATATATGAGCGATTTACAAATAGAAGAAGCAACACTCGAAGAAGCCGTTGCAGAACTGTCAACTTTACATGACTGGTTACGTTGGACTACAAGCCAATTTGCAAGTAGTAGTATATTTTTTGGTCACGGCACAGATAACGCATGGGATGAAGCTGTAAGCTTATTACTGCCTGCGCTTAGCTTGCCCGTTGATGCGCCAAAAGAATTAATGCATGCACGTTTAACAAGTACAGAAAAAAACCGACTTGCGGGCCTTATCGCAGAACGTATTAACGACTGCACACCAGTACCTTACTTAACAAACATTGCATGGTTTGCAGGTATGCCATTTTATGTAGATGAGCGTGTACTTATTCCTCGCTCACCGTTTGCTGAACTTATCAGTAACCGCTTTACACCTTGGCTTGAAGAACCACAATCGGTTAACCGTATATTAGATTTATGTACGGGTTCGGGTTGTATCGCAATCGCACTTGCACAAGCCTTTGAGCAAGCACAAGTTGATGCGGTAGATATATCGTATGAAGCGCTTGAAGTAACAGACATTAACATTAACGACTACATGTTAACTGAGCGCGTGTTACCTATTCAGTCTGATGTATTTAGCGGTGTACCAGGTCAAAAATACGATCTAATAGTGGCAAACCCTCCGTATGTTGATGCAGAAGATATGGCTGACTTGCCACGCGAGTTTCATCATGAGCCAGAGCTTGGCCTTGCATCAGGCCACGATGGTTTAGACGTAACGCGTACTATATTAAGCGAAGCGAGTGAGCATCTAACTGATAACGGTTTGTTATTTGTAGAGGTTGGTAACTCTATGGTACATATGGACGCACTGTATCCGGATGCGCCGTTCGAATGGATTGAATTCGAACAAGGCGGCTTAGGTGTATTTGTAATTAGTAAAAAGCAGCTAGATGAGTATTTTGTAAAATAAGTAAAAAATGAATAGCCAAGCCCTGTGCTTGGCTATTGGTAGTCATTAGGAATGAGGAAAGTTAATGGCAGGTAATAGCATTGGACAGTTATTTAAAGTGTCCACCTTTGGTGAGAGCCACGGCGTTGCATTAGGCGGCGTTGTTGATGGTACTCCCGCAGGTCTTGAAATCACAGAGGCCGACTTACAAATTGATTTAGATCGCCGAAAACCAGGCCAAAGCCGTTATACAACGCAGCGCCGTGAAAGCGATCAAATAAAAATATTAGCAGGCGTTTTTGAAGGTAAAACCACAGGTACTAGCATTGGTTTATTAATTGAAAACACCGATCAACGTTCGCAAGATTACGGCAAAATTAAAGATGTATTTCGCCCAGGTCATGGCGATTACACGTATTGGCATAAGTACGGCTTGCGCGACTATCGCGGTGGTGGGCGTTCATCTGCACGCGAAACCGCAATCCGAGTCGCAGCAGGGGCTATCGCTAAAAAATATTTAAAGCAATTTCATGGTATTGAAGTTAAAGCATGCTTAAGCCAGCTAGGTCCTATTAAGGCTGAAACGTTTGATTGGGATGAAGTTGAAAATAACTTATTCTTCTTCCCTGATGCAAGTAAGCTTGAAGCGCTTGACGAATATATGCGCGACCTTAAAAAGCAAGGTGACTCAGTTGGCGCTAAAGTAAAAGTAGTGGCAAGCAACGTACCGGTAGGTCTAGGTGAGCCCGTATTTGACCGCCTTGACGCCGAACTTGCACACTCCTTAATGAGTATTAACGCAGTTAAAGGCGTGGAAATTGGTGATGGCTTTGATGTGGTTGAGCAAAAAGGCTCTGAGCATCGTGATGAGTTAACCCCTGAAGGTTTTACATCAAACCACGCCGGTGGTGTACTTGCGGGGATTTCGACAGGGCAAGATATTATTGCTTCTATTGCGCTTAAACCAACCTCGAGCATTACTATTCCTGGCAACAGTATTAATACGAGCAACGAAGCGGTAGAGATGATCACCAAAGGTCGTCATGATCCGTGTGTGGGCATTCGTGCAATCCCGATTGCTGAGGCCATGATGGCTATTACATTAATGGACCATTTACTGCGTCAACGCGGTCAAAACCCACATGTAAACCACGAACATGGGCCAATTAAAGGTTCGATTGATTAACTTGGTTTGATTTAGTAAGAAATATAAAACTCAAAACGCGGCTCTGATTTTGTCGCGTTTTTGATTGGAGAAAATTTAACAATAAGCTTAAATACGGTCAATGGCATGTTTTGCCACCAAGTATAGCTTTTTGACCATTAAACCTAATACCCAACGGATAAATTGAGCTGTAAGCTCTTTGACTTCATATGTCGCTTTACCAACAAACGCGAGCATATGCCCAATTAATCCCTTTAACTCCTCTGTAAGCTCTACAAATTTAACCACTGATTCAAATAGGCAGCGGGCTAAAATATCATAAAAAGTTAACCCAACAGCTACACCTGCCTGCGCAGAGATAAAGGCGTATTGTCCTGTTTTCTTTAAAAAGGTAATTAAGCCATTGGTAATTATTCGTTGGCAGGCAGCTGAAAACGTAACATTAAAGCGCTGCTCATACTTTAACACCGTGTGATTGTAGTGAAGAGGCTTTATTGAGCTTTCCATGCTTGCGTAGTCTTTATAAGCAGCCACAGTATTAACATAACCTGGTGTATTTTCTTCCATAGAGTGTGCACCAATACTAAAAAAAGATCCTTCATTCATCGCTGTCTGATATTCGCTTGAAGTATGACTAAATGGCCAAGCTGGTACGCAGGGTACCGGATCTGCGCCGTGCGTTACGCGGTACTGGCCTATATTGTACGCTGCAGAATGAACAAACTGGTTTAATACAACCCTCGGCGCACCAAACGTATATAAATTAGTGGGAATACCTTGCTCACTTGCCCAAATTGCAGTGAGCTGTGCTATAGCACCACCTAAGCTATGACCAACAAGGTGCAAACACTTAGGTTTATGCTGCTTGACATAACTTTCAAACATCGGCTTCATGCTGGTAAAAGCTTTTTCAAAGCCAGAATGCACTTCTAAATTTTTAGGGCCGTGGGTAATGGCTACATTTAGGTTTGTTAGCCAGTCGGCGCAGGAGGTAAAAACGGTGCCACGTATACCAATAATATGGTGGCCTTTAAATTGTTGTGATGCACCTTCTGCTGTTAAAGCAAAACCTGTCGTGCGGTTTAGCAGTTGATTGATTAAGCCACCACTAACACCTTTAATTTGGTTGTTGGTGATTTTAAAATCACTGTCAAAACGTTGTCCTAATTCTTCTTTAAATGACGTAGAGGTTCTTATATCATAAACTCTAGCTGCTATAGTGGCAGCTATATTTGGGGGTAATATTGCTTGGACTTCTTCCATGTCAATCTTCCTTTTATCTTTCAGTTAAATCTGTTAAGTCGTAGTTATTTATCTGGTACTCTTTACCGTCTTTTAAAAGTTTATAAGGTAAAAAGTCTTCTTCCCATCGGCAAATACTTTGTGCTACATAGTTACGGTGTATATTTTTTTGATTTCTAAACTCAAATACAACGTGAGGATTGGTTATTTCACAATTTAAAAGTAATAGTTTTTTACTATACTCAGGGACTTCATCAATACCTGACTGAGTTGCAATCCAAAGGGGGATTAAGGCGCTATTATTTTCAATAAAGATTTCTTGGGAAACACGGTTTTCAACTATTAGCTTATTTGGTATTGAGGAAAGAATCGTTTTTTTGGGAAAGTGAAAACGTCCATTTTGATCTGTGTTTGCAGTATCTCGGTGGACTTTTTCATCTATGTAGATTAATGAGCGAATTACTTCTAAGTTGACAACAGGTGCGCCATTTTCTGTAACTACACCATTGACTTCAGGGCTTAAAAATACTTCTTTTTTCTTTCTGAACCAGCTAAACATATCTTCTCCTTGGCTAATGGCTGGGAAAATAATAAGACAAACAAGAATAAATAAGATAATGAATCGAGGGCTATAGCTAGATATATTCATAAGCAATCCTTGCATATTTTTACTAAATACTAATTGAGATTAAAAGCTGTGTAAAGTGTAGTGTTCAGAAACCTGTAACATTTTAATATTATTTAAAAATAAGAGTTAGATATGATTTAGTCTTTTGGCTTGAACAAAAAATTAGCTGAACTTCAGGCTAGTAAAAGTTTATTAAATCCTGAGTGTACTTCTAAGTTTTTACGGTTTTCTTTTAGATCTTTGAACCAATCAGCACAGGAAGTATTACGGTACTACGTATACCAATAATATGGTGGCCTTTAAATTGTTGTGATGCACCTTCTGCAGTCAAAGCGAAACCTGTCGTACGGTTTAGCAGTTGATTGATTAAGCCACCACTAACACCTTTAATTTGGTTGTTGGTGATCTTAAAGTTTTCAATAAAATCTATGTCAAACTCTCTTTTATAACTGTTACTTTTTTTTATATCATATACTCTTGCCGCAACGCTCGCAGCTGTGTTGGTTGACAACTTATTATTCATAACTCAACCTCCTTCCCTGTAAAAAGCTCTGTAATCTTATTGAAATCTCCATCATGTATTTTGTACTTTATCTCTCCGTTCTCTATGATATGTGTTGGTATATAGTCATCTTCCCATCTACAAATACTGGAGGCTATTCTATTTAAATGCTCATTATTGTAATTTCTGAACTCAAACCTGACTAATTTATTTGTTATTTCGCAATTTATGAATGCTAATTTGTTGGTATATTCAGGTATTTCTTTAATACCAGACTGATTAGCACTCCAGAGCTCAATTTTATTATCATCATTTCGGATAAAAATTTCTTGGGAAATACGGTTTTCAACTATTAGCTTATTTGGTATTAAGGAAAAAATCGTTTTTTTAGGAAAATGAAAGCGCCCATCTTCATCGGTAGTTGCTATATCTCTGCGGACTTTTTCATCTATGTAGATTAATGAGCGAATGATTTTTAAGTTGGCAACTGGTGTGCCATTGTCTGTAACAATACCATTGACTTCAGGGCTTAAAAATACTTCTTTTTTCTTTCTGAACCAGCTAAACATATCTTCTCCTTGACTAATGGCTGGGAAAATAATGACACATGCAATAATAAACAAGATCACGAGTCGAGGTTGAAGCTCAAACTTGATTTACTCATAGGTAATCCTTGCGTAATTTTCTGAATTTTAACCGACAAGAATATACATGTTAAGTAGAGAATACCTATTTTCACGGAGTGGTGAATTAATCTTAAGGTTATTTTGTACTAGGTCTTAAACTGAACTTTTATGTGTATAGTATAACTTTTTCAAGTGCTAATACTGTTGAGGTTTTATTTATTGAACTATTTAATTAGTCAGACCATACATTACCTTACAATGATTAGCATTAACTTTAAAAATGACAAGACAGTTATTATGCGAATAAACAATCAACCTTCAGTAGTACATTATGAAGCAGCTATTAAACGTTTAGAAAAGTTTTCTCACTTTACAGATAGCAGCATTGGCATTCCTTTTACTAAATTTAATATAGGTTTGGAAGCTGTGATTGGCTTAATCCCTGTTATAGGTGATGCCGCAGGGCTAATTTTATCAAGCTATGTGCTTATAGAAGCGCAGCGTTTAGGTGTGAGTAAACGTATAAAGACAAAAATGATTATCAATATGCTTATAGACTTTGTGGGCGGTTTAGTGCCATTTTTTGGAGATATTTTTGATGCCATGTTTAAAGCAAATACACGAAACACACATTTATTGAAAAAGCATATAGCTAAGCAGTTAAAAGCGCACGGTAATGAAAGCTCAGTTATTTAAGTGTATAAATTACTTATAGATAACAATTATGTATCGTATATTTCGCATTGGCTTACTTTTATTTAGTTCGCTTTTAAAAATGTAAGCTATTAACTTATAACAGGTAAATGTATGTACCTTGATCACCCTAGGTATGGTAATAAGCCCATAGTTACCAATATTTCAATGACGGTAGAAGCGATTGAGCGAGCACACTGGCATTACTCAAACCTTAAATATTTTCCTAATACGGTAATATTGGCAGATATAGAAAAGCAAAATTATGCCATTTACCCCCGAACACTCTATGTTGATATTGAGGTGCAGTGCGGGGCTTGCTCTAGGGCATTTATTTTTTTTGCTCAAGAGCAGCAGTATTGGTTTGAGGTACTTGGGTTTTGGGTCGATTCGCACTGTACTCATTGTTTTGGATGCCGTAAGCATGCCAGATATATACTTACTCTTCGTAAACGATACGATACGATATGTTAGCAAATGCAGCCAATAAAACTGTCAGTGAAAAAACAGAGCATAAAGCGCTTGCAAAGACTCTTTACTGTTTAGGTATTATTAAAAATATCAATAAAGTGAATGGTTAGCCTACTCATATTTTACTATCACGCCTTATTTTTACTTTAGTTGTAAAAGCCCGTACAATTCGTCTCGTTTTTAGTGCGCTATGTAGCGCTGTAACCGAGACGAGTTAGCCTAATTTTATGCATCAAATAGCTGATCTAATTTCAATTTTTGAACGCACTTTTTATCAAACTTATAATACTCGGTTGATAAAAGGCGACAGCGAGCCTGTGTATTTACCGGCAACAGATTATGTGCTCTATCACCAAGTCGTATTTGCCCATGGTTTTTACGCCAGTGCATTGCATGAAATTGCACACTGGCTGGTGGCGGGTAATGAACGGCGTTTATCAGAGGATTACGGCTATTGGTATTGCCCCGATGGGCGTGATAAACAACAACAAGCTGATTTTGAAAACGTTGAAGTAAAGCCCCAAGCCATCGAGTGGTTATTAAGTACCGCAGCAGGGTTTAATTTTAATGTGTCGGTAGATAACTTAAACGGCGAACAAACGTGTCGGTTTGATTTTCAGCAGCGCGTGCATCAACGAGTGCTTACCTTGATTAAAAACGGTTTTAACTCTCGTACCGAGTCACTTTTAAAAGCGCTCTCTCATTTTTACAACACACCGTGGCCATTAACTGCACAGCAATTTAATTGGCAACACCCAAAGGAGCTTTGTAATGGCGTTTAAATTAGGCTTAATTGTAAATCCAGTCGCGGGTTTAGGTGGCACGGTTGCTTTAAAAGGCAGTGATGGCGCACAAACTGCTGCCAGAGCTATTGAGCTAGGCGCAGAGCCAAAAGCCAATAGCCGCACAAAAGCAGCGCTTGAAGTGCTATTACCTTATAAAGAGCGCCTGACTATTTACACTGTTAACGGTGACATGGGTGAGAAAGCAGCCAAAGCCTTAGGCTTTAATGCAGAGGTTGTGTACAACACTTCTGCAATAACAACCCCAGATGACACAGAACAAGCAGTAAAAGTACTTAAAGACTGTGGTGTTGATTTAGTTTTATTTGCCGGAGGTGACGGTACAGCACGTAATATTTGCCATGCAATAGAAGACACTGTGCCTGTACTTGGCATTCCCGCAGGCTGCAAAATCCACTCTGGTGTGTACGCTATTACACCAAAAGCTGCAGGGCGCGTAGTCGAAATGCTGGTTAAAGGTGAGTTAGTTACTTTAGCTGATGCCGATGTAATGGATATCGATGAAGATGCCTTTAGACAAGGCACAGTAAAAGCAAAGCGCTACGGCGAAATGCAAACCCCAAGTGAAGTACGTTATATGCAAGCGGTTAAAAATGGCGGTAAAGAAACCGACGAGCTCGTGCTTGCCGACATTGCTGCGCATGTTGTATCACAAATGGATGAAGACACATTTTACATTATGGGTAGCGGCTCAACGGTTGAGGCGATAATGGAGGAAATGGGACTTGAGAATACGTTGCTTGGCGTGGATTTAATTAAAGATCAAACCTTAGTTGCCCAAGATTTAACGGCTGCGCAATTACTGCAATATACTCACCAGCAAAGTACTAAGTTAGTTATTACGCTCATTGGCGGGCAAGGGCATATATTCGGCCGTGGTAATCAGCAATTGAGCCCTGCGCTTATACGCGCAATAGGCAAAGAAAATATTATTGTAGTCGCAACAAAAACAAAACTACAGGCGCTAAATGGGCGTCCGCTTATTTGCGATACGGGCGACGGCGAACTTGATGACACATTAACGGGTTATATAAAAGTAACCACCGGATTTAACGATCATATTATGTATGCAGTAGGGCACCAACATCTTGAAGAAATGGATGCTTTGCAAAACCAGGAGATTAATAAATGAGTTTAGTGAACTATATCGATGCAGCTCAGCAGTACTTCGATGACTTAGTAATAAAAGCAACCGACGATGAGTTATTTGCAGGCGGTTATTTACGAGGCCACTTTGATCTTGCTGTAGGCTATGCCGAAGTAGAAAAACTCACAATTAGTATTGATGAGCTAAACGAAACTGTAGAGCAAAGCTTAGTTAAAGCGTATCGCAATGGTGAGCTTAACGAGGAAGACAAGGCATTAGTTGTACGCTTGTGGGAAGAAGTAAAAGCACTCGCTTAACAAAACCGATAAAAGAAAAACACGATTAGCTCAGCGCTGTCGTGTTTTTTGCTTTTAAAGGCCCTAAAATAGATTGTTATGTTAATTTACTGTTGCGTTTTAATGCGATACTGTTGTTAAAATAAATTTTAATGAGTAATCAAATATGAATAATAATCAGGACGCCTTACCTTCGGGGCTAGTCGCGCGTTTTTTAAATTTTGTTGAAAGAATAGGGAATAAGCTTCCAGACCCGGCAATTATATTTTTATTTGCTATGTTATTGATCTGGTTTTTATCGTGGTGGTTTTCAGGCGTAAGTTTTGACGCAATTGATCCCCGTACAGGCGAAGCCATTATAATTAATAACATGCTAGCAAGTGACTCATTAGCGACCTTTTTATCATCAATGGTAAAAACCTTTACAGGGTTTGCTCCTTTAGGCGTAGTGTTAGTGGCTATGCTTGGTGTGGGCGTTGCCGAACATTCTGGCTTTATTAATACCGGCTTAAAACTGATGTTAAAAGTAACACCTAAAAAGTTATTAACGCCTTCGATCATTTTAGTGGCCATTGTTAGTCACACGGCAACCGATGCAGGTTATGTATTGGTTATCCCATTAGCGGGCGTGATTTTCTATGCCGCAGGGCGTCATCCACTTGCAGGTATTGCAGCGGCATTTGCGGGTGTAAGTGGTGGTTTTGGTGCTAACTTTATTCCATCGGGAATTGATCCATTACTGCAAAGCTTTACGCAAAGTGCAGCGCAAATTATTAACCCTGCTATGTCTATTAATCCGCTTAATAACTGGGCATTTGCCTCAGCGTCAAGTTTATTTATCGTATTAGTAGGCTGGTATATCACCGATAAAATTATCGAACCACGCCTACAAAAAACAAAAGTTGATGGCACAGAAGAAGACTTACCTGTATTTGAAGATGCACGCAGTGATGAAAAGCGCGCCTTTTTTATTGCAAGTAGCGTGATGATCGCAGGCCTTGCATTATTAGCATTTGTCTCAGCCCCCGCAGATTCTGCAATGCGTAGCAGTGATGGATCGCTTACTAATTTTAGCTCCCCTTTAATGCAATCAATTGTTCCGTTAATCTTTTTACTCTTTTGGATCCCAGGTGCTGTATATGGCTTTACAGTCGGCACATTCAAAAGTACCAAAGATATGATCGATGCTATGAGCAAAGCGATGAGCGGTATGGCGTATTACATTGTAATGGCGTTCTTTTGTTCGTTATTTATTGCCGCTTTTAGTAAATCAAACTTAGGTGCATTACTGGCAATCGAAGGCGCACAGCTTTTAAAAGCAATGGAGCTACCGAGTGCAGTCACTGTAGTAGGTATCATCTTTTTAACAGGCTTTGTTAACTTGTTTGTCGGCTCAAGCTCAGCTAAATGGGCATTACTTGGTCCCGTATTTGTGCCAATGCTGATGCAATTGGGGATCTCGCCAGATTTAACGCAGGCGGCTTACAGAGTCGGAGACTCAAGCTCTAATATCATTACACCACTTATGCCTTACTTTCCGCTTGTTGTTGTGTATTGTCAAAAGTATGTCAAAGGCACTGGCATAGGCACGCTCATTGCGCTGATGCTACCGTATTCAATCGCCTTTATGATCGGCTGGAGTATCTTCTTGCTAGGCTACTGGGCACTTGGTATTCCACTAGGTCTTGATGCCAGCTATGTGTATCCGGCAGTAGCGCCTTAACCTAAACTTTGATTTATGAACCTCACTCACTTGAGTGAGGTTTTTAAATAAAAGCCCTGTAATGTAAAAATAAGTTACCTTTCTAAATCTCTCACTATATAGCGGAGTTTTTCAAGTTAGTTGTCGCATCAAGTTAAATTTTATGCCGCCCGCACTTCTTCTTTTTTCTCTGGATTCAAATTTACTTCATTGAA
>NZ_PNDU01000275.1:0-9130 GCF_005886635.1 Pseudoalteromonas sp. S558
AGCTCTTGATAAGAAATCTATCTCAAGCCGCTATTTTCAGCGCTAACTGCGTTGAATTTACTTGCAGTAGGCCAGCTATTGACGCGTAAATTCGCCTTGTTTTCACTAAAAATCTCTGGCTAGAGAAAATAAATTTAAATGTCATTATAATTCAATATGTTAGTAAATCTCTTAACTAGAATTCAGGTTAAGTAATACCAATTGGCATCAGTATTTGAACCATTTAACGGGTTTAATCACCTCTATATTTAAGTAAATTGGTATAAATATCTTCATTGATGAGTCAATACGCAGGTATAGGCTCTAAATTAAGTTAATTATTTTGTTAAAACAGCCACTTTCACACAGCTTTTCAGCTTTCATCGGCTTAGCAAAATAATAACCTTGTTGTGCATAGCATCCCATATTAGTTAAAAATACCATCTGCTCTCGTGTTTCAACACCTTCAGCGATACAAGATAACTCAAGGTTGTTAGCAAGTTGAAATATACTCTTAATGATAGATTCATCACCTTTATCTATGCCAATGCTGTTTACAAAGCTTTGATCGATTTTAATCACATTAATAGGAAATTGACTCAAGTAAGTTAATGAAGAATAGCCTGTCCCAAAGTCATCAAGGAGCAACTTGAATCCAAGCGCTTGTAACTTTTGTAGCTGTTTTGCAGCCTTAACTTTATCATCCAACAATGTATTTTCGGTGATCTCGAGGCGCAGTTGCATCGGACTTATCTGGTTGTCGTTTAGGATTGAGAGTAAACGCTTGGCTATGTTTTCTTTAAGAATATGCTTTGGCGATAAATTTAAAGAAATATAAAATAACGGATTACTGGATAGAATGGGTGCTAATTCAGATAAGGCACGTTTTAAAGCTTGCTCAGTGAGCATTTCTATCAAGCCGGTTTCTTCCGCAATAGGGATAAACTGAGCTGGTGATATAAGCTGTCCATCGTTTTCCCAACGCATGAGCAGTTCAACACCGTTAATTACTTTTGCTTCAATATCGACAATTGGTTGATAATGGTTAAAAAACAAGTTGTCTTTGGCGGCATCTTTTAAGTTATTTTCAAGAGTTAACTTTTGTTTTATTTTTTCATTCATTTTTTCGTTGAAAAACTTGAACCCGTTTCTGCCATTTTGTTTTGCATGCATCATTGCAACATCAGCATTTCTAATTAATATATCGGTTGTTTCAGCATCGAAAGGATATAATGCAACACCTATGCTGGCAGATATATTAATAGAAAAATCTTCAATAATAACTTTGTTTGCAAGCTCTGCGCTTATTTCTTTTACTATGTGATTTAATGATTTTACTGAGCTGGTATTTTCTATTAAAACTAAAAATTCATCCCCACTTTGACGGCCCAATGTAGAGTACTCGCCTAATATCGCGCTTACACGTTCAGCAATGTTACACAGTAGTTTATCACCCACGGCGTGGCCAAAAGAATCGTTTACAGGTTTGAATTTATCTAGATCGATAAATAAAATAGCGCACTGAGAAGCGCTCTGTTGCGCTTTTTCTATAGCAATTTCTATTTTTTGGTACATTAAGCTGCGATTAGGCAAGCGAGTTAAAGGATCGTAGTTTGCTAAATAGCGCAATTCGTTTTCTGCTCGTTTTTGTTCCGTCAGATCAGAAATAACAACCACATAATAACTAACGTTATTATCCTCTTTAGCAACAGCTGTGACACTAAGATGGATAGGGTGGTTTTTATTTTTTTTCGTTTTAATGTAAGTATCTGTATGCCAATTTTGTTTTGGTTTCAACGATTTTAGCTTGGCTGCAAATTTTTTACATTTTGCTTTGCCCATTGCTTTAATTAATAATTTAGTGCCTAACTCAGCCTTAGCTGAGTTGCTTGAAAACGCGTCTAAAAGACTATTGTTAGCAGAAAATGGCATTAACTGAGTATCGAGAATAAGTAACCAGTCATTTATTTGGCTAAATGCTTCACCAAGAACATTAGCTTGCTGTTCATTGGCACGTTGTTCGGTAATATTTGTATATATACCAGATACATACAAAGGTTCGTTTGATAGAGGGCTATATATAATTTGGCCAATGTCTTGGTACCACAGCCAATGGCCATTTTTATGATGTAATCTATAAGTCGCTTGCCAGTTTTGCAGCGGTTCATTTTTTTGAATGAACATATTCCATTGGCTTTCGACTCTCCTACGATCATCAGGATGTATTAGGGCAACAAAGTACGCCAATTCAATACGTTCAGGTAAATTAGTGTAGCCTAATTCATTACCTCGCAATGTGTTTACTGTTTCGCTTTTTAAATCGTAATCCCAAACACCACTTTTATTATTTCTCAGTGCTAATTCGGTTTGTTTTTGAGAATGAATAGTTGCGCGATGTGCATTTTCAATTGTAATTTTACGATGACGGTATTGCCAAAAAAGTAAAAACAAAATGCTGATAATACTTAAAGTATAAATAGTGTATGCAAGTGGTGACTGCCAAGGTGCATAAGCAACATTAAGCAGTAGCGTACTACTTTCGTTTGTTTTAGAGCTATTTGTACTATGTGAAGACACGGTTAAAACGTAGTCGCCAGGGGGAAGTTTAGTAAAGAAGATTTTATTTGATTTCAAATTATCATAATTGAGCGACGTAGGGCCCGTTAAAGATACTTTATAATATGTTTTATCGACATTTTGAAAGTCAAAATTTGAAAAGCTTATTTCAAGACCAATGTCGTCATGGTTCAGTGATAATGGGGTTGATGCGTATTGCATTGGGTGGTAATTCACTTGCCTTGATAGCAATGTAATATCAGTTATTAACGTTTTAAAAGTGGAGGCTTGTTGCGATTGTTCGATAAAGTCAGCGGCATCAAATGAGATTGCTCCATAACTACTGCCAAAAATTAAATTACCATTATTTAATTTATTTGCGCCAATAACACTAAATTGATTAACCGAAAGGCCATCCTTAACAGTGTAAACAGTTAAGGCTTGAGTTTGGGGATTGAGGCGATAGAGCCCATTTTGACTGCTTATCCATAAGAAACCGTATTCATCTAGCTGTAAAGAGTACATAGACTCAGTTTTTAAGCCATCGCTCATATCAAAATGATATTTTCTCTCATAACTCGTCGAATCCAAGCCAATGAGGCCTTCTTGGCTGGTAGCAAGCCATAATATTTTGTTATTAATGAGCCAATCATCAATGGTGTAGAGCGTATTACCTTTTCTATTTTGGGCTGCGTAAATACTTGTAAGTGTTTGAGTTTTTTCATTATAACGAAATAGGTGCGTATACGTGCTGATCAGTAATTCATCAGGGTGGGTATCCAAAGGGCGAAGAAACGTATATGCATCGAATGGGTCAATTTGCTCTTTTAGCCCTTTAATTATCCGTACATTTTTTGTTTTCCCGTTATAGATAAAAAAGTTTTCATTACTGAAGTATGCAAATGTATCGTTTGCAATTTCAGAAAAACCGTAAAAATCAATCGGGTTATTTGGTTCTAAATCTATCGTTTGTTTTGAAACTATTTTCTTTGCTTTTTTATCAAATAAAATGAGGTCGTAGTAGCGAACTAGCCATAAATATTGAGATTCAGGTTCTAAATGAGCTGGGATAATATCAAATACTGAAAATTTTCCATAAACGGCTTTACTATCGTCAGATTCTAAATAGTGTTCAGATGTTTTCATATCAGCAGATGCGTGGGTGATGCCGTTATCTGTACCAAACCAAATTGAATCGTCATTATCTTGATAAATTGTATTAATAACGTTGTTAGCAGGTAATTTTGTTTTGTTGAAGCGCCTTGTTTGAATAGCCCATGTAAAAATACCTTGCGTACGTGATGCAAGCCAAAACATACCCGTTGCATCAACCATTAAATCATTAATTGTATTTTCAGTAATATTAAACTTACTTTCGCTAAAATTTAAAATAAATTCAGTGTTACCTGTGTCTCGGTGATACTGGAATAGCCCTTGCTCTGTGGCTATAAACTCTCCGTAGGGGGTTTTTTTATAATCCCAAATATTATACTCAGGAATAATTGTGGATATATTTGAAGTGTTTAAAAGAGTATTGTCATCCAGTGCTACGGCATAGAGCCCCTCTACAGTGCCCACGAGTAGACCTAATTGAGAGTCGATACTTAAAAATTTAACATCATTATTATCGAGAGTGTTTTGCGTGCGATCGTGTAGCTCAAGCTTAGTTAGTTGTTTATTAGCCAAGTTTTGTAAATACAGTCCTTTGTTTGCACCTATGAATAAATCATTTTTGTACGCACGTAATGCGCGAATATGATTAGTTTCATCATCGATGGTAGCCTCTAAAGTGAGTGTTTGACTATTAATACGAAACGAGTAAACCTGATTACGTATCGCAAAATAAAAGATATCTTGAATTTGCTCTACAGCTAAAATGGGCGGAATATAATTTGATTTTTCAGAGGCAACTTGGGAATAAATTTTTACAGTGCTTAAGTTAATAGGATCGATTAAATAAGCACCAGAGCTCTCTGTTGATACAATAATTTTGTCATCATGCGTTTTAAATAAATTTGCTATGTTGTAACGCTCTAACCCAACGCCCCCATCAAAGATATTAACTTGATGACCGTCAAATCGATTTAAGCCCTGCGTAGTCGCAATCCATATAAAACCTAAATTGTCCTGTAATGACTTTGTAACATAGCTTTGCGATAAGCCTTCATCGGTAGAAATGCGTTGTAACTGTTGAGCATAGTTTTGCGATGCGAAAACGTTTCCAAAGTAAACTAAAGCAATTGTATTGAGGATAAAAAGCCATTTATTCAAACGCACTAATAAATTCTCTCATTAACATAGATTAGAGTTATAGGTAGGTACTAAATATAGCATGTATTTTTTATTTTGAATTACAAAAACAGATGCTAAGTTAAAACAGTATTCTTTTTGGTGCTAAACTAATTTATATAAGACAATAACTTAAAATTTTATGAGGTCACTATGAGTACAATTTTTAATGTAGATGCAACCCGAAGCTTATTCTTGGTTATTGATCTGCAGGCTCGATTAGCGCCTGTAATTGATAATTTTTCGGGCGTTTTAAATTGTGCACTACAGTTATCACACGCAAGCCAGATTCATAATGTGCCAACCCTAATTACTGAGCAGTATAAAAAGGGACTAGGGGAGACACATCAACAAATACAAAATGCATTACCAAAGGCCGAATATATTAATAAAACGTTTTTTAGTGCGTGTGAAGAGCCCCATTTTTTAGAAACATTGCAAAGCTACGCACGTTCAGAGATTATAGTTATTGGCACTGAAGCACATGTATGTGTATTACAAACATGCTTGGATTTATTGCAAAATGGTTTTAACGTTATTATCGCTGCGGATGCTGTCGGTTCTCGAAATAAAGAGCACGTACGCATAGCCCTTGATCAGTTACGACAAGCCGGTGCTATTATTTCGTGCGCGGAAACAATTATATTTCAATGGACTAAAAATGCAGCAACACCTACATTTAAAGAAATATTGCCTATAGTTAAATAAATATCGGGGAGTTATGCCCTTATTTTTGTTTTATTACGTACGAAATGGCCAAGTATTCTGAGTTACAAAATAAACAATACACATCTTAAGGCTTTTTATGTCCAATGTTAGTCGATTATTTACAATTATTTTTAGTTTGCTATTTATCGAATCCATAGGGATTGGTTTATATTTCGGGACATTATCGCAAGCATTTATTATTGGTTTACCGCTGAGTTTGCTGCCTATTTGGCTTTTAAATACTCAAGCTAATAGCAAAATAACACCACACATAGTTGCAGCAGCGATTATGATGTTTTCTTTTCTGCATATACAACAAGCGTACGGTTTAATCGAAGTACATTTTGAGATATTTATTTTAATGCCAATGTTAATTGTTTTTGTACAATGGCGGGTATTTATCACTGCCATCGTATTTGTGGCGGTTCATCACTTATCTTTTTATTATTTACAGACTCAAAATACAGGTTTTTATGTATTTGATCCTGATAGGCTTGCTTTTTCTACCGTGCTTATACACGCTTTTTATGCAATAGTTGAAGTGCTTGTTGTAGGCTATATCGCTAAAACATTGCAGCAAGAACGTCGTGCTGGTTCATCACTGAGTTTTGCAACTGAGCAAATTATGTTAGATCCTAAACACATTAAATTGTCACTAAGAGCTGATGATGTAAAAAGTGAAGCTGTGAATGGCTTTAATACATTATTAGATTATTTATCTGATGTAATTAAGCAAGTACAAACCCAGTCAGGATCTTTACAAACTAATTCACAAGAGCTTATTCAAGTTCATGATCAATTGGCTGATGCGGCTCAACAGCGTACACAGCAAACAGATGATATTGCAAATTCCGGTGCTCAAGTTGCTGAGGGTTTCAAGCTAGTTGAACAAGAAAGTGAAGCATTAAAGCTTCAGGTTGATAACATTACACAAGCAGCAAGTGGTGCTTTAGACGATGTTTTACAAACGGACAGTAAAAGCAGAGAATTGTTAAAACTCCTTAATCATACAGAAGAGCAGATCAACCATTTAGTTAGTGCGGGGGATGTTATTTCAGGTTTACTTAATGAAATATCGGGTATTGCAGAGCAAACTAACTTATTAGCTTTAAACGCAGCGATAGAAGCGGCCAGAGCCGGAGAGCACGGCAGAGGGTTTGCGGTCGTTGCTGATGAGGTACGTTCTCTTGCTAATAATAGTAAGGCAACGACAGATAAAATTAGTCTTACACTTAAAAATTTAGTGAGTAATAGTAAAACATCAACGCAGTCTATGGGCCAATGCGTAGATTTCGTTGTTGATCTTACTCAAATAAGCACCGCGATGAAAGAAAACATATCTGCGATGAGCGAGCAGATCAAAGCTGTATCTAGTAGTGCAAATTCAGTCGCGCAAGTGGTCGCAGAGCAGGCGGGTAACACTGAGCAAATAGCTCAAAGTACCAATAAGATGCTTGAAAACCAATATGTAGACTCAAGTATAGTGAAACAGTTGACGGCTAAAGTTCAGCTTATTGATGACAGTATTGAAGTTTTAGAGCAAAGTATTGCAAAGTTCAAATAGACCTAATTATTTAATTATTACAGTGATTGTAACATGGTTGTTTTTTGTTGTAGCTGGGTTTATTTACTTTCAGGTAGGGCAACTGAAAGCATTTGATAGCACGCAAATGCTGATAAAAAACAGCTGGTTTAATAATTTTAAACAGCAGTTAACATGGAAAAATAAAGAAGTTGCATCCTTAATATTGATTACAGAGCAAAGTTGTGGATGTTTTAAGCAAGCTAAGTCGCACATTTCGTCGCTTACAACCTTAGCCAAAACTAAAGGATTGGATGTAGTTCAACTGCAACTTACACAAGAGCTTAAGGCTGTTGTGCCAGCAACTCCCGCTGCGATTATTATCGACAAAAGCGGTGACTTTGTTTATGTTGGACCGCTTTCTGAAGGATTAGCATGCGCGCAAGGTAGTGGGTTTGTTGAAGCTGTGATAAACAACTTAGTTGCAGGATATAACTCAAAACTTTTAATTACCGATACAAAAGGCTGTTACTGCGTTAATAAAGTATAGAGTGATTATGCGTATTTATATGATCTAATAAACTTTATTAGATCATATAAGACGAAATCCCACGTATTAAAATAAACCCCACGTATTAAAATAAACCCTTTTGCAGTTTAAAGTGCTATCAAACCATATATACCCAACAGTACAAACACACTTGCTGCAATAACACGTATTTTACTTAGTGGAATTTTTTGAAGCAAGGCGTTGCCAGCATAAATAATAGGGATATTCGCTATTAACATACCAGCCGTCGTTCCCAGTGTTACCCAAAAAACAGATTGATATTGAGCACCTAACAAAATTGTCGCTATTTGTGTTTTGTCACCAATTTCAGCAATAAAAAATAAGACGAAAGCGACTAAAAACGCACCAAAATGATCGTATTTTTGAGTTACCTCTTCATCTTTATCTGGAATAAGCAGCCAAAAGCCTACAACAATAAAGCTGATATTGACAATCAATGGCATGTAGTGAGTTGTAAAGTTACCGCTGAGCCAATCGCCTAACCACGCAGACAAAGCATGGTTAATAATTGTTGCAGCTAAAATACCTATAATAAGTGCAATTTTATTATGAAAACGAGCGGCGAGAAGTAATGATAAAAACTGTGTTTTATCGCCTATTTCAGCAAGGGTAACAGTGACGGTTGAGGTAAGAAAAACTTCCATTAAAACTACTTTCAGGCGGGAGTGTTAAACAAAGGCAAACAACCATCTCCCGCCTCGAGGATAGTGTTCACCTAAGTCTCGCCGATAATGATTGCTACAACATTACAAACTTACCATGCACGTGAGGTGCAATTATGTTGATAAGTTTACTCGTTTATCAATTTATTAAAACACTAGTGTATTAACCAGTTATTTGTTTAGTGAAATTGACGTACTGAGCGGGCTACTCCCTTAAGGTGCATGCATTATTTCATAAAATATTTGCGCGGTAAACATTAAGAATTACACATAGTTAATTTATTTAGGAACAATAAAATCAGCTTTTGGTAATTAGTTAATAGTCAGAAGAGAGCGAAGACCAGTCACTTAAAATTGTGTTGCCTGAACTGAAAATTTGACCACTGTGTCATTCATTGTTAGCAATAAACTGATTACAGTTATTAGGTATGTAACGTTTATAATTGCACCTCAATAGTCAATTTGTTATTTTACGCACTAATAAAAGGAAAATTTAAGGATGATTCAACTACAGCACTACCCAATGCCTGATCGACCAAGTAACCCCAGCCCTTTAGAAATGGCTATTTATAATTATGAATTACTAGCCAAAAAACACTACGACGATAAGCGCCGTAAATCTGCTGCATCTAAGGAAAAGCTGCAAAGAGATTACGACCACTTACAAAAAGAACGCAAGCGTTTAGAGCACTTGCTTATCGCGCAGCAAAGCTTAGAGTCTTACCGCGCAGAAAGTGAAGGGAGTTCTGTTAAGGAGCTAGCAGAAGAAGAACATCATCCTACGGAAAAACTTGCTAAGTTTTTACGAGCGGCAGGCGAGCCAAAACCGACTTCATATCATGA
>NZ_PNDU01000276.1:0-348 GCF_005886635.1 Pseudoalteromonas sp. S558
ACACGAAGCGGCGCAAAATGAAGAGGGCCCGTGGATAATAGCTGGAGATTTAAATGTTGTGCCTTGGTCTCAATATTTCGATTGGGACAAAGATAGAACCTGCTTTGGAGAAAGTAGCTATGTGAGTTTTATGCCTTTTGAGCGAGGTCGATTTAGGCTGATCGGATTGCCTATTGATCATTGTATTATAAGTGAGCAAATTAGCTTGCATGGAGTCGTCGTCAGTGAGTTTAAAGGTAGCGATCATAGAATGTTAAGTTATGATCTAAGTATTAATAATACCAATTTTACTAAAAGTATGACCATTCTAGCGTATTAAATAACCCACTAACTACGTTAAAAATTAAT
>NZ_PNDU01000277.1:0-10545 GCF_005886635.1 Pseudoalteromonas sp. S558
TTCCAAACCTGAAATAAATTTTTTGCTAAATAAAATGCTATTACATTACAATCAAACATGTATGGGCTCCTTGGTAAAGTTTAGTCGCTTATTACGTTACTCCTGAGGGAAGTGGGAGTCCATACATCTGTTGACCTTTGTGGATTAAAATTTGTTCTATCTAGGCGCAGCGCATGTTTGACATTTATGCTGCGTTATCGCCTATGTATGGGGAACACCACATAGACTTTGCCTTGCCTAAAAACCAAACAGTCTGCTGCAAAATCAATCACGAAAGGTCTACACGCCCTTGGACTGAGGTCGTTACACTGTGTTTATGCGAACGATTATTAATTAGATTAGCGCGCATGTCAATACTAAATGATAACTATTATCAAAAAGATTATGTGTTTATATATTATTAAAGTAGTGAGGTGGCGTTACAATGTTTAGTAAAATTATAATAAAAAAAATAGCGAAGATTATTACAGTGCTGAGTATGTTGCTACTTAGCGCTTGCTCAACTTCTTTTGCTTACAATAACTTGCCTTGGCTTTCGTCTTTTTGGGTAGACGACTACATTGATTTAAATAAAAGTCAGGCCAAACAGCTCAAACAAATTATTGAAAATACGCGAAATTGGCACAGACAAACTGAACTGCTCAAATACAAACAAGATCTAACAAATTTACAAGCGATGTTTAATTCACAGTTAAATAAAGAGGAGCTGACTAAACAAATCACGCTTGCTAAAGGTCATTGGGGAAATCTGCTTGATTATGCAAGCCAACCTCTGATCACGTTAGCTAAAACGCTTACATCAAAACAGCGTAAAGAACTTATTGATAATATAACCGCCGATATAAATGATGAGTTAAAAGAGCACAATGAACTCAGCTTGCAAGAACATAAAGACATGCGTTTAGACAAACAGTTTGATTACTTTAAACAATGGCTAAACAAACTCACTCCTGAGCAAGTGCGATTAATAAAAGCCGCTAACGAGCAACATATTAATACATTTTTACTATGGCAAGATTATAAACGGGATCGCTTACGTGCACTTGAGCAAACGTTTTCCAACTTACAACTTGATGAACAGCAATTTGCTACACAGCTTAAGATAATCATTACCGATCGCGATGCATTTATTGGTGATGAGTTAAAAGCTAAGAATGAAAATAATTTAGTACTCTATATAAATTTACTTATTGACTTAAATAACACACTTTCTAAGCAACAACGAAAAAGCGCTAATGAACATTTTGACGATTTAATGCAGACAATTAATGAACTTAGAAATGATTAAGCGTTTCAAATCCAGCAACAAAAATTTATGATAGGTTTTATTATTAGTAAAGATGGCCACTATCGTGTTTTTGACGTATGAGGCACCGTTGTTATAGGTACACTGCTTGTCATCTCAATTTTTCACGTTAAACTGAATTTTTATTTTTTTATTAAGTTGTTTGAATGGATATTACTGCTCTTAATAGTACTAAGGCATTAAGAAGGAACGTCTTAAGATGGATGTGCTTATGTTTTGGTTGTGTATCGCTAATTTTTGCTGGGTTTAATTTACTCATTAATAATTTTGCGGTACTGGGCTATTTAGAGTTGGGACTGTGTGCTTACTGTGTACACACATTTGTGCGTCTAAACAGACATGCATTGCAACTACGCCAATCGCTTATTATGTGTGCATTAGTTACGTTAGTTATTGTGTTAGGTAACTATTTAGCTTTGATAAAAAATGGCTTGTTTATTTGGTCATTTGCATTACCCGTTTTGTATTACCTGTTGTTAGGTAAGCGCTTTGGGATCATCTTTTCTGCAACATTACTTTTTTTACAGGTATTTATCTTAGTAAATAAAGCCTCGTTATTTCCTTTTTTACCGCTAAATTTTGGTCTTAATTTACTGTTTGTTTATGTAAGTATTTGGGCTGTTTCTCATGTTTTTGAAGGGAGCAGAGCACTTTCCTCTAAACGCTTGAAAAGTTTAGCCTTGTTAGACCCATTAACGGGTGCTGGTAATCGACTTTCGATGAATCATTATTTTGAGGTCGAATTAACAGATAAATCTCAGTTGTACTTATTTTTATTAGATTTAGATTACTTCAAGCAGGTAAACGACAAATATGGTCACGACGTAGGTGACAAAGTGCTTATTGAAGTTGCAACGTTATTAAGAATTACGTTAGCTAAAGGGTATGTATTTAGAGTGGGTGGGGAAGAATTTGCACTTATTAGCTCATTTAACAATGCCGATGATGCGTTAAATACAGCTGAAAAATTAAGATCTGTCATAGAGGATACAGTGATTGATATTAATGGTGAAAAAATAAATATCACTATAAGTGTAGGGGTTGCTTCTTATCAACAGGATCAATCACTCGAAGAGTTTGCTAAAGAAGCTGATAAACAACTTTATAAAGCAAAACGCTTTGGACGTAATAAAGTATATGCTAAGTCAAGCACACATCAAAAAATTGAATTAGAATCGGTTTAATACATTTGCTCAAAATTAGGTATTCTATTTTCCCAAATAGGCTTGTCTTTTCCTAAGTATTCGCGCACAGCATCAAAAAATAAACGTGTTCTTACTGGTAAATCTCTGTGCGGATAAACAGCATACATTGCGCTGTAATCCATCAACTTTACATCCGTTAATATAGGTATTAATTTATCATCGGTAATTTCGTCACCGATTATAAATGCTGGCGCTACAAAATACGCTGTGCCAGATATGGCTTTCATGAGCAGTGCTTCGGCATCGTTAGCGCGATATACACTTTTTATTTTTTGCTCACATGGTTCACCCGAGCTGTTGTAATAATCAACTGTTTCAACCCTCATCGTATTACTGGCATAACTTGCGGCGGGTAATTCGGCCAATTCTTCCATACTGGATGGCATGCCATAAGTGCTGATAAACTCGGGAGCGGCAACAATGAGTAAACGATTACGCGCAATTTTACGTGCAATTAGAGATGAATCTTTTGGCTCTCCCACTCTAAATGCCAAATCGAACCCCTCAGAGACAATATCAACTAAACGATCGTCCAAGCGAAGCTCTACTTCAACTTGTGGAAAACGTTTTTGAAAGTCATTAAGTACAGGCTGTAAATAGCGCCGACCTATTAACGTAGATGAGGTTATTTTTAATACGCCTCGGGGCTCTAAATGGTAATTCTCAGCCATACGAATTGTATCACCGAGTAACTCTCTAAGTTCAGCAGCCTTTTTTATCATTTCTGCGCCAGCAGCGGTTAACGAAAAAGAACGAGTTGTTCTGTTTAATAACCTAACACCGAGTTCATCTTCTAATCGGCTAATTTGTTTAGAGATAACAGAGCGGTCAATGTTACGAATTTCAGCTGCCTTGGCAAAAGAGCCTTGTTCAACTACTTCAAGCAGCATTAAAAGCCGACTGGTTGTATCCATAATTACACCTTTGCTACGTTATTGATGCCATTTTGGCATTAATGAATTTAAAAATCTATGGTTTTTGTCCGCAGGTTTAATCCGTACTATGCAAAGCTAATTAAAAAAGGAGCGTCTTCATGAAAAAACATTTAATTGCTGCTGCACTCGCTGGCGCATTACTAACACTTGCAGGTTGTGCCGATGAAAGCACAGCACCTTCGACTCAAGCACAGCATCTTCAACCAATCGATGTTGCAGCGGTATTAGTTAAACCAGTACAAAGCTGGCACACCTATACAACGCGT
Organism: Pseudoalteromonas sp. S558; assembly: GCF_005886635.1. NCBI lineage: Bacteria > Pseudomonadati > Pseudomonadota > Gammaproteobacteria > Alteromonadales > Pseudoalteromonadaceae > Pseudoalteromonas > Pseudoalteromonas sp. S558. The sequence continues at coordinate 3,713 of NZ_PNDU01000277.1, forward strand.
TTAGAGTCTCCTCAAGAAGTCGCGTTAATGCCACGCGTATCAGGTGTCATTGAGCGTATTGCATTTAATGAAGGCGACAATGTTAAAAAAGGCGACTTATTATTTAAGTTAGACGACCGTCCATTTGCAGCGGTTGTAGCAAGCCTTGATGCGCAAATTAACAGTGCACAAGCTGCGTTAGAACAAGCAAAAAGTGAAGCTAAACGAGCTGTGCGTTTAACGCAGCGTAAAGCAATCTCTACTGAGCAGGCTGAATCTCGAACCTCTGTTTTACGCCAACGTGAAGCGCAGCTTGCGGCTTTGCAAGCACAGCTTACAGCAGCTGAACTTGATTTAGAGTTTACGTCAATTGTATCGCCAATTGATGGGGTTATTTCGCGCGCAAATATTACTAAAGGCAATAATATTATTGCGGGCCAAAGCGTATTAACAAGTATTGTCTCAAACGAGCAAATGTATGCGTACTTTGATATTGATGAACGCACTTGGAACAGTGCTTTTAGCAATGTAACAGCTGCTAGCCGTCAACCTGTTGTTATGCAAAAAGTAGGGCAAAACGATTTTTCATACAAAGGGCACATCAATTTTATTGATAACCAAATCAATGCCTCTACAGGCACTTTGCGTGTGCGCGCTGTGTTTGATGAAGATAACAACCAGCTTCGCTCGGGTTCATTTGCACGCATTAAATTAGCTGCTAACTCAATCTCTGAGCAAGTTATTGTGCCAGATAGAGCCATTGGCACCGATTTAAAAAATCGCTTTGTATTAACCGTTGGCGAAAATAACGTGCTTGAGTACAAATTAGTCACTGTGGGTGAGCGTTATGGTTCGCTTCGCGCAGTAACATCAGGTCTTTCACAGGGTGATGTCATTGCCGTAAATGGTCCTGCTCGTGTAGGCCCAGGCATGCCAATTAAGCCAAATACAGTAACAATAGACAGCAGTGATGTTGCATTCACTCTTTCTAATGACGAATCACGTTTAGTGGCTAAGCAATAAGGTTTATTGATGAAATTTTCACACTTTTTTATTCAACGGCCGATATTTGCGGCTATGTTGTCTTTAGTTATTTTAATTGCCGGTGGTATTTCTTTATTTCAGCTTCCGGTAAGTGAATACCCTGAAGTGGTGCCACCAACAGTGGTTGTCACAGCGAGTTACCCAGGCGCTAACCCAACCGTTATTGCGCAAACGGTCGCAACACCACTTGAACAAGAAATTAACGGCACTGAAAACATGTTGTATATGTTTTCACAAGCAACCAGTGATGGACGTATGACCCTAACGGTGACGTTTGCACTAGGTACAGATTTAGACCGTGCTCAAGTACAAGTACAAAACCGTGTAAATAGCGCATTACCGCGTTTGCCGCAAGAGGTGCAGCGCTTAGGTGTTGTTGCTGAAAAATCATCACCCGATTTAACCATGGTGGTGCATTTATATTCGCCAGAAAAAACACATGATACCGCGTATTTATCTAATTATGCCGACTTGTATATTAAAGATGAAATTGCACGTTTATCGGGTGTCGGCGATATTCGCCTATTTGGTGCTGGTAAATACTCAATGCGTGTATGGTTAAACCCTGATGCACTCGCGGCACGTGAATTAACAGCAACCGACGTTGTTACTGCACTTCGTTCGCAAAACCAACAAGTTGCGGCAGGTAGTTTAGGCGCTCAGCCGGTATCAAACGACAGTCAATTTCAAATACTGTTAAATGTAAAAGGGCGTTTAAACAGCATTGAAGAGTTTGAACACGTTATTATTAAAGTGGGTGATGAGGGGCAATTAACACGTTTATCTGATATTGCACGCGTTGAATTAGGGCAAGATACTTACTCACTTCGCGCAGAGCTAGACACTCAACCAGCATTGGCCATGCCTATATTTCAACGCCCAGGTTCTAATGCGATTGAACTATCTGATCAAGTGCGCGAAACCATGGCACGTTTATCAAAAGACTTCCCTGAAGGGGTAAAATACGACATTGTTTACGATCCAACCGTATTTGTACGCGGCTCTATTGACGCTGTAATTACAACGTTGATTGAAGCCATTGTACTGGTTGTTATTGTAGTTATTGTATTTTTACAAACATGGCGTGCGTCAATTATCCCACTTATTGCGGTGCCTATTTCACTCATTGGTACGTTTGCAGTGATGCAGTGGTTGGGTGTATCGATTAATACTTTATCGTTATTTGGCTTAGTACTGGCTATAGGTATTGTTGTTGATGATGCGATTGTTGTTGTTGAAAATGTTGAACGTAATATAGAGCAAGGCTTGTCGCCTCTTGAAGCAACACGCGTTGCAATGAGTGAAGTAACGGGGCCTATTATTGCGATTGCACTTGTGCTTTGCGCGGTGTTTATTCCAACCGCATTTATTACCGGTTTATCGGGGCAATTTTACAAGCAATTTGCGTTAACAATTACCATTTCAACCGTCATTTCTGCTTTTAACTCTTTGACACTTTCGCCCGCATTAGCCGCGTTATTGTTAAAATCGCACGATGCAAAGCCAGATGCATTTACACGTTTATTAAATAAATTATTTGGTCGCTGGTTGTTTCAACCATTCAACCGCGTATTTGACCGTGGTGCAAAAGGGTATGAAAAACTAGTTAAAAAGCTAATTCGCTTAAGCATGATTGTAATGGTGGCGTATGTCGCACTCGTTGGCGGTACTATTAAGTTGTTTGATACCGTACCTGGTGGCTTTATTCCACAGCAAGATAAGCAATATTTAGTGGCAATTGCGCAATTACCTGATGCAGCTAGCCTTGACCGCACAGAAGATGTATTAAGACAGATGCAACAAATAGCCTTAGATGTTCCGGGCGTTGCAAATACGGTTGCTTTTCCTGGTTTGTCTGTAAATGGTTTTACCAATAGCCCTAACAGCGGTATTGTTTTTACGCCCTTAGACGCGTTTGAAGACCGTGCCGATCCAAGTAAATCGGCGATGGCGATTGCTGCGCAGTTAAACCAACGTTTTGCCGCAATTGATGAAGCATTTGTCGCGGTATTCCCGCCGCCGCCAATTCAAGGCCTAGGCACAACGGGTGGTTTTAAGTTACAAATTGAAGACCGATCAAACAAAGGGTTCGAAGCATTATTTAATAGCCTGCAAACGGTTATTGGTAAAGCACAACAAGATCCAGCGTTAATGGGGCTTTACTCAAGTTTTCGTATTCAAGTGCCACAAATGGATATAGATGTTGATCGCGAGCAAGCGCTTATTCAAGGTATCCCTCTAGATGAAGTGTTTAATGCACTGCAAATTTATTTAGGCTCAGTGTATGTGAATGACTTTAACTTGTTTGGTCGTACGTATCAGGTCAATGCGCAAGCAGATGCTGATTATCGCCTAGACCCAGATCAAATTCTTAATTTAAAAGTAAGAAACCGCGCGGGTAACATGGTGCCATTAGGCTCAGTATTAACGGTTACACCAACAATTGGCCCTGACCGTGTAATGCATTACAACGGGTATCCAAGTGCAGAGCTTAACGGCAGCCCAGCGCCTGGTTACAGCTCTGATCAAGCACAACTGGCTATTGAAGCAATACTTGCTGATAACTTGCCAAGCGGCATTGAATACGAGTGGACAGAAGTGACTTATCAACAAGTACTTGCGGGTAATACTATGGTGTATGTGTTCCCACTGGTAGTGCTACTGGTATTTATGGTGCTTGCTGCTCAGTACGAAAGCTTGCGTTTACCATTAGCTATTATTTTAATTGTGCCAATGACCATATTTTCAGCGTTACTTGGTGTGTGGTTTGTAGGCTCAGATAACAATATATTTACGCAAATAGCGTTAATAGTATTGGTAGCCTTAGCATCTAAAAATGCAATTCTGATGGTTGAATTTGCAAAAGATAAAAACGATACCGGTTTATCTCATATGGATGCAATATTAGCGGCGTGTCGTATGCGTTTACGTCCAATATTAATGACTTCAATCGCCTTTACAGCAGGTGTTATACCGCTTGTGTTGGCAACCGGAGCAGGAGCCGAAATGCGCCATGCAATGGGGAATGCAGTGTTCTCAGGCATGATTGGTGTAACCGTGTTTGGCTTATTGTTTACCCCAGTATTTTATATGCTTGTTGTAAATAAAAAAGAAAAATCGCAGGAGTTACCACATGACTAAGTTAGTAAATAAAACGCTAAAAACACGCTTAACAATAAGTGCTGTAGTAGTGGCTGCGTTTTTATCTGGCTGTGCGAGCAAAATAGATACGCTCAGTGAGCAAAACGCAATTAATGAGTTTGTTGCAAAGGCGGCGGTTGCAGAGCAACTTGATGGTGCTGACGAAACGAGCTGGTGGAAAGGGCTTGGATCAAGCCAATTAGACTTGTTAGTCACCCAAGGGCTTGCAAATAATCATGATTTACAAACAAGCCAGTTAACGCTTAAAAGTGCGTTAGCACGACTAGGTGAGCAAAAAGCACAATACCTGCCGCAAGGTGGCGTAGAAATTGGTGCTAAACGCAGTGGTTTAGGCGATGTAAACAGCCGTCAGTCGAGTGCTAATTTAGCACTTGATTGGCAGCTTGATTTATTTGGACGTATTACGGCACTGGTTGATGCAGCAAATGCATCGGCCATGAGCCAAGCAGAGCAAGTCCGTTTACTACAAATTGAAGTCGTATCGGCGGTTGTTAAAGGCTTTGTTAGCTATCAAGGTAATGTTGAAAAACAGCATATTGTAGCGCTGCAAATAGAGGCGCTTGAGCAAAGTATTGAGGTGCTACAAGCTCGCGTTGATGAAGGTGTTGCAAGCGAACTTGATTTAAATCGTACAATGGCGCAGCTTAGGCAGCAACAAGCACTTGTGCCTGCTTTTGAATATGCAAAGTACCGCGACTTATCTACGCTTGCTGTGCTTACAGGACGTTTAACTCAGCACGTTGAATTAAATAATGAACGGGCTATTTTAGAGCATCAGTTTGAGGTGGCTTTTAATGAGCCAAATAACGCAATTGCACTAAGGCCTGATATTAGCCGAGCACTTTACGACTTTAGCCAAGCGAATAGTTTAAGTGTTGCAGCAAGCAAAGCACTTTTACCCGATATTAGTTTAAGTGGCTTTGCAGGCGTTGTGAGTCTTGGTAGTAATGGCTTTAGCGATACTCAACAGCAATGGCAAGTAGCACCACAAATTAAGTGGTCGCTACTGAGTTATCCTGCACTTTTAGCACAACGCGATGCACAACAGTTTTTAAGTGAAGCGGCGTACAGCGACTATCAACAAGTGGTGCTTAAAGCCGTGAACGAAAGTGAACTTTCGCTGCAGCTTTTAACCAATCAAGCACAACAAAAACGCTTTGCTGATGATCGTTATAGCTTCGCAAATAAAGCATTCTTACAAGCTCAAGCAATGTACGAAGAAGGGCAAATTCCTTATCTTGAGTTGTTAGATGCACGTCAGGATGTTTTAATAGCGCAAGAAAACGCTGTCGATTCCACAATTTCATCGCTACTTGCTAAGGTTAATGCCTATCAGTCATTTAACGGGCGATGGAGTTATGCTTTAAGCAACACTAAGAAGTAGAGTTATATTGATGCCCAGTACTGATGTTTTACATGAATACACCGTACCGCTTACTATGCGTGCCATTGTATTGCCAGAGCCTAATGAGCAAATCAATTTAGCTGACGTTGAGTTACCTGTACCTGAGTGTGCAGATAACGAATTACTTATAAAAGTAGAGTACGTTGGCTTAAACCCCGTTGATGGGCAGTTTGCTAAATCGGGTTTTTGTAAATGGCAATATCCTCATATTTTAGGGCTTGATGCTGTAGGGGTGGTAGTAAAAGCCAGCAAAGGTATTTTCCCCAATGTAGGCGAACGGGTAATGTGGCACGCGAGTGTTGGCGATCAAGGTGTGCTCAGTGAATACACAAAAGTGCCTAATTATGCGGTGTCGGTTTTGCCTGCAGGATTAAACCCAGCAGTGGCTGCTATTTTACCGTGTGCTGGTATGGCTGCACTCATTAGCTTAGATAAGCTAAGTATTAGCGAAGGCGATACTATACTTATTGAAGGAGGAGCCGGGGCCGTAGGGCAATTTGCTATTCAGTATGCTAAGCAGCGCGGAGCGGACGTATTTGCAACCGCATCAAAGCGAAACCATAAATTGGTTAAGCAGCTTGGTGCAGACATGATTTTTGATTACAACGATAAAAAGTTGTGTGAAAAAATTCGCAGAGAGCTCGGCCCACAAGGTTTTGACGCAGTAATCGATACCATTGGTGGAGAGTCAACAGCTCGAAATATTGAGCTAATGCGTTTTTGTGGCAAAATTGCATGTTTAAACCCATTACCCTGTTTTGATCAGGAGCTTATGTATCGTAGGGCGCCTAACATTAGCGTGGTATCGCTGGGCGGTGCATGGCTTGCTAATAGTTTGTGTGCGCAACAGCGTTTAAGCTTTATGGGTAACTTATTACTAGAAGGTGCGTGTAATGGCGATATTAAAACGCCGACACTAACCGCCGTTGAGTTTAATGCACAGGCGGTGTCTGATGCGCTTAATAAGCAATTGGCGGGTGGCTTTACCGGCAAACAGGTTGTACACGTAGCGCCATAAATACTAGGGCTATTTTTTAAAAACGCAGCATTATTATGTTGCGTTTTTTTATGTCTTTTTTATGCTCTTTTCATTCTATCAAATCGTATTTTTATTTATTAACCTGAACTCTGGTTAAGAGATTTACTAACATATTGAATCATGGTGATATTTAAATTTATTTTCTCTAGCCAGAGATTTTCAATGAAAACAAGGCGAATTTACGCGTCAATAACCGGACATATT
>NZ_PNDU01000278.1:0-10937 GCF_005886635.1 Pseudoalteromonas sp. S558
AACCTGATCTCTGGTTAACAGATTTACTCACACATTGAATTATTATGATATTTAAATTTATTTTCTTTAGCCAGAGATTTTCAGTGAAAACAAGGCGAATTTACGCGTCAATAGCGGGCCTATTGCAAATAAATTCAACGCAGTTAGCGCTGAAAATAGCTGCTCAAGATAGATTTATTATCCAGAGTTCAGGTTAGTTATGATGGAGAGTTCGAAACACGCTGTTACGCTTTATTCGTTATTTTGTAGGGACGATTTTTAGTCGATGGTTTACTCTAAAAGAAAATGCATGTCGAATTTACAGTGCTGTACTGGGAGTAAACATGAAGGGAGTTAAGATGAAAGACGCAATAAGTAAATTAAAAACAGAGTTTAATACAAGAATGTTGTATTGGAATAATCTAAAAAGTAACAAGGTTAAAGCTCTGCTTATTTTACTGTTTTTAGCTGTGGTTGGACTAAAAATTTTTACGACTATTTTTACGGTTGATTGGCTTGCGAGTTTATTTAACGCATAGCTCAGTCTTAACAGGTCCTAATATTCTATTTCATGTATAAATATTTCACCTACGTCGTGTTTAACTTCTACGTGCTACCCATTATTAATGTATTATTAGGCCAAGTGATACACTATTTCAAACAGTTGTTTAAAATATTGATAACGGCTGACATAACACATTGGTGCTAAATGGTATGAGTAAATTATTTAGTGGCAAAAAAGGATGATGAGTAATGATGAATACCAAAGTTTACAAAGCGGTACACGACCTAGCTGAAGAGTTAATGGCTGCAGCTAATAAAAACGATACAAAAAAATTCGAGCTACTTTATGGGCAATTAAAAGCAATTTGTATTGAAAACGAAAACACCCCAAAAGACCACCCAGTACAATGGGAAACCCTTGCTGATTTTACCGAAGAGCTAGAAGAAGCCATCGTAGGTTACGAAAAGGCACTTGAGAAGTCGATTGCGATTAACGATAAAGATCATATGTCATCTGTTGCTTTTTCAATGGCGACGTTACAGCTTGAATTAGGTCAAAAAGATGAAGCAATTAAGAATTTGCAAGATGCTAAAGTCAGTGCGAACAAAATTGCTGATAAAGAGCTCAAAGCTGAAATACATGATTTACTAGAATCATTGGTTGAAGAAGAAGGCTAGGGCGTGTTTAGCTTTAGCGCTTAGTTTGCAGCAGTGCGTTGTGGTTGCTCTAAACTAATTAGCAATAACAACGCATGCATGGCAGTGATAAGTACCGAAGGTGTTTTCTAGAACAGATATGTTTTAACCTAGAATCCTCCAACAGCAGACGAATAACGTTAATATTATGGAGATTAAACGTGTTAAATCAAATAGATCAATGGATTGATAAGACAAACCTAGAATATAAAGACCAAAGAATTAGCTGTGACAAATTTGCCAGTGAGTTTGCAGGTTTTTATCCTACCGAATTTTTAAAAAATGCGTTTTATGTTGTGGTTGATAAAATACCTAAACCAGATTTTCCTGAACTGCGTGAAATGGGATTGGGTGACTTTATCGATATGGATGCAGCAGGCGTAACGTATAAAAATACTTATTACATGCTTTCACACGTTGCCGACAACTTAAGGGTGCACTTTCATGAGCTTGTTCATGTGGCTCAGTGGAATAATCTTGGTGCAGAAGCGTTTATACTTCGTTATATTACAGAAATTCAGTGTGCTGGTTATTATGATGCACCACTTGAGATTATGGCATATAGCTTAGATGAGCATTTTACTGATGGTCGTGAAAAATTAAACGTGGTTGAGCACGTTGCTCGCACTCTTTAGCTAATTATCCACCGTTCGGTAAATTAATATCAAAAGGATTTTTATATGATACGGCTTATTGTGTGTTCAATTGCCTTATTTTGCGTAAATGCTAAAGCAGCCTCATTTAATGCTGATATTGTGACGGCCTTGCTAGAGAGAACAACGCATCAAGTAAAGTATGATGGGGCTTATCGTTCAATCGCTTACCCAGGCGGTGATGTACCCGACAATATTGGTGTGTGTACCGATGTTATAATTCGTGCTTATCGCCAATTAGGTGTTGATTTACAAAAGCTTGTTCATGAAGATATGATAAAAAACTTTACGTTGTATCCCTCAAAACGTATTTGGGGCTTAACTAAGCCCGATAAAAATATCGATCATCGGCGTGTACCAAATTTACAAGTTTACTTTAAGCGTCACGGAGACGTTTTAAGTAACTCAAACAAGGCGCAGGACTATAAAGCAGGCGACATAGTCACGTGGATGTTAGCTGGTAATCTACCGCATATTGGTATGGTTGTTAATGACAAAGCGCAGGGCACGGGTAACTCATTAATTGTTCATAATATAGGGCGAGGCCCTGAAAAAAGCGATGTGCTTTTTGATTATGAAATTACCGGCCATTATCGGTTTGTGCCACAACAATATAAACAAGATTAAAACGATTACAGCCCCAAAAGCAAAGGATAAAACAAGTGGATAAAAGCAATAAAGGGACTTATTTAAAAAAGAGTCACTTCGCATCAAAAATAGCTAATGTATTAATGAGCATCTTTTTTGGAACCTTTGGTGCGGGACTGTTTAGCGCAATAGCATGGTGGCTAAATAGCACAAATATTGAAGTAAAAGCGTATGCGAGTTTAAGTGCCTTACTCAGTGTGTTTTTTGTTGTTTTAAACGCTTTTGGCATTATTGTATGGCAGCAACCTACGTGGCTAACGTCGAATTTAAACAGGTTAGTTACTTATGCTCAACAGCGAAAAAAACTATTTATTAGCTGTTTTTCAGTGCTGTGTTTAATTGTTATTAGTTACTGTATTTTTCTCTCCCTTCCACAGCCGGTTAGCTATAAAGCCAGTCATTCAGGACCGTTGCTTACTACTCCATCTGATGCACTTATTGCTGAACCACTATATATTGATTTTACGCCTATTTTAGAAGGGGTAGAGAACATCAGCACAGTGTCTTATTCCGTTGCTAAGCTAGATTTGGTCGGTAAACAGCTCACTAAAGGTATAAAAGTAACCCCAGAGCTTATTGGTGAATGGACGTGGTATAGCGAAAATCAACTTAAGTTTACGCCAAAGCAAGATTGGCCAGCGGGGCAAGAATATAGTGTTAGTTTTGATACCGCTATTTTTAAAACGGATATAAAATTGAGCGACAATGAACATGTATTTAAAACACCGCGCTTTAATTTAACCCTAAGTTCACTGGCGTTTTATCAAGACCCTAAAACTAAAAGTCACAAGGTTATCGCGACGTTAAAAGCAAGCCATCCGACAAATATAGACAGTATAAAAAGTAAATTAAAGCTCACTCAATCACTAACTAAAAACAGTAAGAGTTCGGTGGCTGAATACAAATTTGATGTCACTTATGACAAACATCAACGAGAAATTTACATTACGTCAGAGCCAGTACGTATTCAAGATACCGAAAGTTATATGTACCTCACACTCGACGGTGGCGTAAAGCCGGTTGCGGGATCATCAAAAACGGTAACCAGCATTGAAGAGTCTGTTTTGATCCCAAGTGTTAATAGTTTTTTTAGAGTTAACACCGCTAATATGTTGCTGGTAAGAAATACCGAAGACGAGCCTGAACAAACACTTATTTTAGATTTTACTGCTGCTATTGCCGCGCAAGATGTGATTAGCAAAACCACGGCTTATGTTTTACCAAAAACAACTGCTAATGGGGAAGATAAATACTGGAGTAGCCCGCGAGAGGTGACGCATGCAGTGCTTGAAAAATCGCAAAAAATTAAGCTAACTGTGATCCCCGCAGCGCAAGATTCGGCTAAATTGCACAGCTTTGTATTTGACGCACTAGAAAATAGACAGGTTTATGTACATATTGACGCTGGGCTAAAATCGGCCAGTGATTTTATTATGACTAACGCCTACGACAGCATTTTAAATACACCTATGTACCCCACCGAAGTAAAAATAATGTCTGACGGTGCGCTTTTATCAAAAAATGGCGATCACAAACTGTCATTTTTAACCCGAGGCGTAAAAGCAATTCACGTTAAGGTTGGTAAAGTACACGCAGATCAAATTAATCACCTCGTGAGTCAAACCCGGGGTGATATTACTAACCCCGAATTTAACAGTTATTACTTTACAGAAGAAAATATAAGTACGGTTTCTACACGACAAATTATGCTAAAAACGGAACACCCAAAAAAGGCGGTGTATTCGTCACTTGATTTAAGTGATAACTATAATGAATCACTAGGGTTGGGGCTATTTTTTGTTGATGCCCAAGCCCTTAACACACAAGACAACTATGTTTATGGGCCTAATGAAAAACGACTTATTCTTATTACAGACTTAGGTTTATTGGTAAAAAATAATGCAGATGGCTCTCATGATGTGTTTGTGCAGTCTATCGAAACAGGCAATCCTGTAGCGCACGCAACAGTTTCATTACTGGGTAAAAATGGACTCGTTGTTTTAGATAGTAAAACCGATGCGAAAGGGCATGCATCGTTCCCTATTACAACATGGTTTACACAAGAGCAGACCCCCGTTGCTTTTGTGGTAGAGACAAAATCTGATGCATCTTTTATTCCTTATAACCGCCATGCTCGTATGATTAACTATTCGCGCTTTGATACTGGCGGAGTGAGCTCTGGCTATCAAGGAAGTAATCAAATAGATGCGTTTGTATTTTCAGATCGTGGCATTTATCGCCCTGGTGATACGGTTAATTTAGCGACCATTGTTAAGCAATCAGATTTTTCAAAATTAGGGGATATACCGTTAGAATTAGAAATTACTGATCCTAAAGGCGCTACGGTTTTTAATAAACGTGTGCGTTTAAGTAAATATGGCTTACTTGATTTTAACTTTGCAACAGAACATAGCTCAGCGACCGGAACATATTATGTGTCTGTGCAATTGGTTAAAAATAATCGACGTGATCAATTAGGCAGTACGAGCTTTAAAGTAGAAGAGTTTGTGCCAGATAGACTAAAAATCAACAGTAAATTTTCAGTGTCATCTACTAAAGGGTGGGTGAGTGCGGCAGAATTTAAAGCATTAGTAAGCCTTGAAAATCTATTTGGTACACCGGCTCAAAATAGACGTATAACCGCTGATTTACGCCTAACACCAGCAGGTTTTTACTTTAGCGAATATAATGATTATGTGTTTTCTGATCCCAACAGTGGGGCTCAAAATATTAGACAAACAAATGAATCGTTAGATGAAACCAAAACAGACGATGAAGGCAAGGCTGAGTTTAATATTGATTTAACGCGTTATGAAGCGGGAACGTATCAGTTAAATTTTGCGGTTCAAGGATACGAAGAAGGTGGAGGCAGAAGTGTTCGTGCTAATAGTGCGATGCTTGTGTCACCGGTTAAACAATTAGTTGGCTATAAAACCGACGGCGATTTAAGTTATATATCTAAAAAATCCAAACGAGTCGTTCGATTTATTAATATTAACTCAGACGCTGAACTTGTTGCCCGCGATGGGTTATCGTTAAATTTAATTGAACAACAATATGTATCCACATTGGTTCAGCAAAGTAACGGAACGTATAAATACCAATCGGTACAAAAAAGTAAGCAACTTACAACAGATGCATTTTATATTAGTGAGGATGGAACAGATTTTATTCTACCAACCGACGAACCAGGCGATTATTTAGCCGAGTTGGTTGATAGTCACGGTAATACGGTCAGTAGAGTATCGTTTACGGTAACCGGTACAGGTAATTTAGCGGGTAAACTTGAAAAAAATGCTGAGCTACAACTTCAATTAAACAAAAAAGATTACAAGCCTGGCGAAACAATAGAAATGAGCATCGTCGCGCCTTATACCGGCTCAGGCTTAATTACAATTGAAACCAATAAAGTACATGCTTTTAAATGGTTTAGTAGTAAAACAACAAGCAGCATACAAACAATAACGCTACCTAAAGGTATAGAAGGTAATGCTTATATTAATGTGTCTTTTGTGCGAAGCCTTGAGTCTAGAGAAATATTTACCAGCCCATTGAGCTATGCCGTAAAGCCGTTTGTTATTGATCGCAGTAAACGAGAAATAAAACTGGATGTAAACATCCCTGACAAAGTAAAACCTGGTGACGATTTAGTTATTTCATACAGTGCAAGTAAGCCATCGCGTATGCTTATATTTGCAATAGACGAAGGGATTTTACAAGTTGCTCAGTACCAAACTCCAAAGCCGTTAAACCATTTTTTACAAAAGCGCGCATTAGAAGTAGGCACAATGCAAATTGTTGATCTTATTTTACCTGACTTTAAATTAGTGCGAGAGCTTGCCTCCGCGGGCGGCGGTTATGCTGGGCTTATGGCGTCAAGCTTTGAGAGTAAACAGCTAAATCCATTTTCTCGAAAAGTAGAAAAGCCAGTCGCATTTTGGTCAGGTATTTTAACGCCAGACACTAAAAGTAAAGAACTGACCTTTACTATTCCAGATACGTTTGCAGGTCAGTTACGTGTTATGGCTGTTGCGGTTAATGACAATGGCGTAGGTGTTAAACAAAGTACAACGCTTGTAAAAGGGCCATTTGTATTAACGCCAAATGTATTAACTACAGCAGCGCCAGGAGATGAATTTGATATTACACTTGGTGTTGCTAATACTATTGAAGATTCAGGTAAACAGCTTTCAGTTGCGGTAAAAGCCCTCGAATCTGATAATCTTGAAATACTAAGCGATGCACAATTAACGTTAAACATTGATGAAAACGCAGAAGACACATTGACCTTTCGGGTTAAAGTACTCGATAAATTAGGTGCTGCCTCAATTACTTTTACAGCTGTATCGGGTGAGCACGTGAGCCAGCGAACAGCGACGTTGAGTATTCGCCCTGCAGTTGCCTTTGTTAGCAGCTTTGACAGTGGCTTTACCGAGTCAGGTAAACAACACCTTACAGTGCCCAGAAAGCTATACTCTAGCTTAGCGCAAGGAAATATAACGGCATCGAAAAGTCCGTTAGCTTTGGTCGATGGGCTGATAAGCTACTTAGATAACTTCCCTCATATGTGCACTGAGCAAGTGGTCAGTAGTGTATTTCCGGTGCTCGATTATTTAGAACACCCGAGCTATATGGGTAATGTGTCTGAAAAACACAGTCGTATAAATAACTTAATCGATACACTTCGTAAACGTCAATTACCCGATGGGCGATTTATGCTGTGGCCTGGTAATACGAGAGCATCAATTTATTCTTCTCTTTACGTTATGCACTTTTTGTTGGATGCCAAAGAAGCCGGTGTAGCCATCCCAAATGACATGTGGGATATGGGGTTTGAAGGTGTCCGCAATATAGCGAGCGGCTTGTTGGCAACTAATAACAGAAACCGCGCTTACGCTATCTATTTGTTAACTCGCCAAGGTGAAGTAACCACAAATTATTTATCTGATCTAGAAAAAAGCTTTAATGCTGATAGCACTAAAGCATGGCAGCAAGATATATCGTCAGCATTTATGGGAGCGACTTATCAGCTAATGCGCGCCAGCGATAAAGCACAATCACTCATTGATGGCTATAAAATAGGCGATGATACTCAGTCAATGACTTGGGGTCCTTATGATTCACGCCTTGCACATGACGGACAATATATTTATTTGTTATCAAAACATTTTCCAGAGCGTTTAAAACAACTAACAAAAGATGACTTATTGAGTGTTGTTGAACCTATTTTTGAAGGACGTTACAACACCTTATCATCTGCTTGGTCAGTATTAGCAATGAGCGCTTATTCAAACGTTGTGCTTTTAGCAACGCAATCTGATGATGTAAAAATCAAAGCGACAACTCAAAAAGGCACAACCGAGACATTAACAGTAACTAATGCACCTTATCCAACAGCATCATTTTTAACCGACGTAGAGCAACTCGATATTTTGGCTGCGCCTCGTTCGTTTTATATGATGAGTCAATCTGGATTTGATACACATTTACCTCAACAAGCCTTAAGCAATGGTTTAGAGGTGACTCGAGAATATCAAGATGACAGCGGCAAAAATGTATCGAGTGTTGTCCAAGGTGCAGAGCTTAATGTTGTATTACGTGTGCGTAGCACAACGGGTAAAAATATCTCGGATGTTGCCATTATTGATTTGCTCCCAGGTGGCTTTGAAATACTAAGAGACAGCGTGCGTAATAAATACAATCATTGGCAGTCTGAATATACCGATATTCGCGAAGACCGAGTGATATTTTATGGTGACTTTGGCGATATGATGACCGAGCTAACGTATAAAGTGAAAGTGACTGCGGCAGGTCGCTTTGTAGTGCCGCCGGTTTATGCAGAGTCTATGTATGATCTCAGTGTAAAAGCGCACTCTCAGTTTGGCCATGTTGATGTTACTGCCGCTAAATAAGAAATACAGCGTGCGGATCAAGCTATTTTTATTGACCACAGCATTGCTTGCAGTGCTGTGGTATGTCTTTGTTCCAAAGCCAGATATAACTCAATCAACCACTTACTCAACGGCATTTTACGACAGCAGCGGTAAGTTGTTACGCTTAAATTTAGCCACCGATGATCGGTATAGATTATGGACGCCCATCGAAAAAATTCCTTTAAGCGTTCAACAAGCGACTTTATTGTATGAAGATCAATATTTTTATCAGCATATTGGCATTGATTTTATTGCTTTAACAAAAGCATTTTACACCAGCTATATTAAAAGAAGTCGCCGCGTTGGGGCATCAACAATAACAATGCAAGTCGCTCGGTTGCGTTTTGGTATGAATACACATGTTGTTTTGGGGAAAATAGAACAGATTTTTCGTGCCTTACAAATAGAGCGTCACTACAATAAAAAACAGATATTAGAAGCGTATTTTAATTTAGCGCCTTATGGCTCAAATATAGAAGGTATTGGGGCTGCAAGTTTAATTTATTTTAAAAAACCAGCATTTGAGCTCAACTTACCTGAATCATTATTACTGAGTCTAGTGCCGCAAAATCCAAGCAAACGAAACCCAATTAAGCAATCAGCTAAAGCAATACTATTAGATGCAAGACAAACACTATTTTCTCGGTGGCTTGAAGATCACCCTAGTGATAAAAACTGGAGTGCTACAATGCAGCTGCCCATTAGCGTTCATTCATCCTCCGAGCTGCCTTTTGAAGCGCCACACTTTATTAATAACCTACAAATTGAATTCCCACACCTTAAGCCTGCAGAGTATAAAACAACAATAGATTTAAGCTTGCAAAAGCTGTTGGAGCGTCATGGCAAAAGTTATATAAAGAGACGCGAAAGAGAAGGGATCACTAATACATCTGCAATTTTATTGAATTATGAAACGATGGAAATAGTCGCTGAGTTAGGCTCAGTTGATTTTTTTAATAATACAATCAGTGGACAAGTAAACGGTACGCGTGCAAAACGTTCGCCTGGCTCCACTCTTAAACCTTTTATTTATGCTCTGGCAATAGACGAAGGATTAATTCATCCATTATCGCTGGTTAAAGATGCTCCTAAACGCTTTGGTGGCTATACCCCAGAAAACTACGATCAGCAGTTTTTAGGGCCTATATCGGCGACTGATTCCTTAGTGCTAAGTCGAAACGTGCCTGCCGTCAATCTAATGTATCGTTTAAAAAAAGTGGGACTCTATGACTTACTTGTTGCGGCTGATATAAAAAAGTTACAGCCTAAAGAGTTTTATGGGTTGGCTTTGGCGTTAGGTGGCAACGAAGTAACGATGTTAGAGCTGGTCAAATTATACGCTGTGTTAGCTAACCTAGGGATGTATCAAAACGAGATTATTTTACAACAAGAGCCTGAGCGCGATCTTAAAAATAATACCAAGAAACGTTTACTTAGCCCCGAAGCCGCTTATTTAACGCTACAGATGCTAAGTAAAAACAACGCAGTTGATGAAATATCTTTTCAACAGCAGAGCAGGAAAACGTACCCCGTTTACTGGAAGACAGGTACTTCATTTGCTTTTCGTGATGCATGGTCAGTCGGTATTGTAGGCCCTTATGTGTTAGCAACCTGGGTCGGTAATTTTTCAGGCGAAGGGCACCCTTCTTTTATTGGCCGACAAGCCGCAGCCCCTTTATTTTTTGAAATAATTCGCTCATTAGAAAGCTACGGATTAATAAAAGACGATATAAAGCGGGGCGGCTTAAATATCGAAAAAGTAGATATTTGCTCAACAACAGGTGATTTGCCTAATGTTCATTGCCCTAAAACTCAAAAAGGGCTTTTTATTCCTGGTAAATCACCGATTAAAATCTCTGATGTGCATCGAGAAATTTTTATCGATAAAGCATCAGGATCAAGAGCATGCCGCTTTGACGAATCGACAACCACAAAAGCCATCTATGAGTTTTGGCCATCAGACTTAATTAGGTTATTTAAACAAGCAGGCATCGTAAAACGCCAACCGCCAGCTTACCTTGCTTCTTGTGCAATTAATGATACGAGCACTTTGGGCTCAGCGCCGACAATTACATCTCCGAGCAACTTGATCAGTTACACGGTAAGAGCCAGTAAATTAACGCAAGAAAGTTTACCATTTACAGCAACTACCGACACAGACTCAAGTGCTTTATATTGGTTTGTAAACAATAGCTTTGTAGGTAAAGTAGAACGCGACACGGCGTTTTTCTGGCAGCCAAAAATCGGAGTGTTTGAGGTGAAAGTTGTTGATAACTTAGGGCGTAGCTCTTCAACAACACTGCGCGTAAAACTGGTTCAGTAAAATAAAATGACTGTTGCTCAAAAAGAAAAGTATTAAAACGCTCTATTAGCTAAGAGCAATGATTTATTACTTAACCTGAACGCTGGTTAAGAGGTTTACTAACGTATTGAATCATGGTGATATTTAAATTTATTTTCTTTAGCCAGAGATTTTCAGTGAAAACAAGGCGAATTTGCGCGTCAATAGCGGGCCTATTGCAAG
>NZ_PNDU01000279.1:0-2190 GCF_005886635.1 Pseudoalteromonas sp. S558
CAAAATATCTTAGCTAACTCAAGCTGCTTATCTTCAACCCACTCTCTGCGGTGCTCGTAAGATTGACCCGTAAAATGGTCTTCACCGCATAAAAATGCACGCCGAACACAACGCGAGATACAGTGGTAATACTTTGTATCAACCAAACTTACTTGACGCTTTCTTGCTATAGCCATAAGACACCCTGCTGCTCTTGCACTAAACAAAGCCTAGTACTTAGTTCGCCATACTACAAAAATTAGGGTGGGTGTCTAGTTTATTTCAGCCTTATTTCTAATTAAACCAAACATAATGGTTTTAACCTCTGCTTTTATAATTGAAGCCCCAAATTAATCTTCGATTATGTCCATTATTCTATCGTAATCCACATCAACAGGTTCAGGATCAGGGGTACCACTTACAAGAAAAGATAAATAATCTGTAAAACTATTGAACTTTGAAACTTCTTGACCATACGTTTCGGTTAGAAATAGACCAACCTCACCAGCACGCTCAGATTCTTGAGAAAATAAAAAGTAGTAGCCACCACCATCATATGAGTTAATAACAAGCCCATGCTGCGGTACTGATTGATATTCATTTTTACCATCGTATTTTTGATGATAATATTTCGTTGCTCTTATTACATCATCATCCTCAAAGTCCTCTTCGTCTTCACCTTCTTCATATTCATCCTCCAAAGGGACAAGGCCTTTTACGTTACCTCCAAACCACAAACAAAATCCATATTGTTCTAGAAAAAATTTATAGGGTTCCGGTAAGGTGATTCTAAATTCTATTTCTAAATTCTTAGTTTGTAATTGCAATGCACTCTTATTTTTCCGGCATTCAAAATTTTCAAGTTTTTGTGCGAGATCCATTATCTTAATTATTTCGTTATTCATTTTATCCCCTATAATTCAATACTATGTTTAATTCAAAAAATCATATTTTTTCTAGTCCTAATCGGGGGCCAACCCCATTTTTATCATACGGAGGACTACCCTCTTTATACCAATGAAGTTCTTTATTTTTACTACTATGGAAATCTTCTGTTAGTAATTCAAAATTCTCAGACTCATTTGGATTTTCATATGATTCACATCTAAAAATTGGTTTTTTATGATGTACATTGTAACCATCGGGTACTCTACCAGTTTTCTTCATATGCTTTAATTTTTTTTGAGTAAAGTGCTTATGCGCTTCATGATTATCATCATTTAATGCATCTGAAGCATACTTTCTAATATATTCACTTCTTTTAGGCGGAAAAGCTTTCCTAGCTATCTCTACTTCACCCACTGTTCGTTTATGATATTTAGTTGGTTTTGAATCAGGGTTAAGCTTTACGCGCTCGCTGTTAATAATATGCTGTTCGGCAAATTGTGCTGTGCTTATAACCTCTGTACTAATAACTTCACCTGATGTGCTCATTTTATTGAGTTTAATTAAGCCATTGTCTTCATCAAGGCCTGCAATATCATATATATGCTCTTTTCTATATTTAGCACCCTCTGCTGTATATTTAAGAGTCGATTTTTGTGGGTCGTTAATAACTGCACTTGCAATCGCAATTTCTAAAATTTTATTTTTCGTGGTTTCATTAATACCACCTGAAGAAACCAAGTTAGAAAGCATTCTATCAAGCTTTTCTTCACCTTCTTTACACAACAACCCAAACGGATCAACCCAATTAACCGGGTTTGGCGCATATTGATAATGGTTAATCCCGCCCACTAAACCAATCGGGTCTTGATTTATAAAGCGCTGTTGTTTGGGGCTGTAGTAGCGATAGCGGTTGTAATGCAGGCCGCTCTCTTCATCTAAATATTGCCCTTGAAAACGAATTGGCTGAGTGAAGCTGCTTTCTGTATTAAAATCAGACTCGGCTTCATTCTCTTCGTAACCATATACATCGGCTTGGTTTTCCCATACGACTTCTGCTTTGTTATTGGTTACAAAACGCGGGGTATTAAGTTGGTCTAGGTGGTAATAATACACCTCACCTTGTTTAATCAGTGCGACTGGGTGAAATTGATTTGGTAGGTTAATGTACCACGTATATTCACCGTGCTGGCATTCACCAATTAACTGGTCGTTATCCCAAATGTAGTCAATTTTACCGTGTTCGGTGTGCTTGGCAATACGACGCCCGAGTGGGTCGTAGTCGTATTGCGTGAGCGTGCCGTTGTTATTAAAGCAGCTTAATTG
>NZ_PNDU01000028.1:0-37541 GCF_005886635.1 Pseudoalteromonas sp. S558
ATTCATTGACGCACCTAATGCAGAGCGTGCTGAACCAATTTTTTCTATAAGCCCATCAACTGAAGTAATAGCTGTACCTGAAGTAGCACGATCAGTTAGATCCGTTACGCGTGCATACTCACCCGTTTTAGTTTTAAGAATAGTATGTATTGCATCTACTTCAGCGCCTACAGCAACAGATAATGTTTCAGCAGTTGATGAGCCTACTTGGAAGGTAACAGCGCCTGCAGCTGTACTATCGGCAAACTTACCACCATCAGATAGTGCAACAGCATGCACACCAGGCGTTGTTATCACGCCAGCAGTTCGTACTTCAGCCACAGCAATAACAGCAGTGTCCACTTTTGCTTCTAGTAATTTTGTACCACCGAAACTTGTATTTTGCATAATGCTAACAAGCTCTTCTTCTAACGCCGAAAATTCAGCATTTATTGCAGTGTACTCTTTTGTATCATTTGTACCGTTGGCGCCTTGCGTTGCAAGTTCTTTCATGCGGTAAGCAATATTGGTCATCTCATCAAACGCACCTTCCGCTGTTTGCATCATCGACATTGCATTATTTGAATTATAAAGTGCCGCGTCTTGACCACGTACTTGTGCATTTAAACGTGATGCTATTTGCAAACCAGCAGCATCGTCTTTTGCTGAGTTGATTTTAAAACCAGACCCTAAACGCTCAAGCGCAGTAGATAAATCGTTATTACTACGACCTAACTGGTTTTGAATTGACATTGATGCCATATTAGATTGAATTGATAAAGCCATGCTTAATTTCCTTTATGTTTTTTTAATACTATTTACACGTAAAAGCATAAATAGAAGTGACTAATCATTAAGAGCGACCATACCCAGAAAAAACTAAACTTTATTTTGATTATTTTTACAAATTAAGTCAAAGCAGGTAAATAAAAAATAAAGTTATGAAAAATTCTGAGCTTATTGAATGGAAATAGCTATAAAAATAGGAAATTGATATCGCTAAGTTATAACTTTGATATGTATTTCTATATGTAAAAATTACTATTAATCTGAATTTTGATTGAGAAACTTCAGTGAGAGCAAAGCGGGTTTATGGGTCAATAGAGAGTTTATTGCGAGTAAATTCAACGTTGTCAGCGCTGAATAATCAGCTTGAGGTAGGTTTATTATAAACAGTTCAGGTTAATTAAGAGAGTATTGCACCATATTACGCGTTACATTAGCTTGCGCCATGATAACACTTACACTATTAGCACCGGCACTGAGCATTTGTTGTTTAGCATTACTACTAAGATTTGTAAGCGCTTCACTGTTATCAAGTGAGCTTGCAGTATCTAATTGCTGTAGCTGGGCAAGTAATTGCTGTCTCTTAGCTTGAACTTTCATTAAATTAGCTTTTAAGTGTCGTTGTGCGTTTTGTATTCTATCTCTATGCTCTTGAATAGACGCATTTTTATCTGCTATTTTTGCAAGTTCATTTAAAGGGTTATCAATATCATTTAATTGTAATGAAATTGGATTTCCGGCGGCTACGCGCACACCTTGACCACTAATTACCCATGGTTCTAACAAAGGGCCTGCGTTTTCTTTTTTGGCACTAAAAAGTAATCGATTTTCACGACTCAATTCCACACTGATTTGATGCTGCGAAAATGCACTTTGAACAGCACTAAAGTTAGCACGCTCATCCTGATTAGCAGGTAAACTTAAATTCAATGATTTACCACTTCGGCCCATAAGTAGCTGAATATTTTCATCATGTGGACGTTTACTTATAAGATCCATATTTGCATTAAGCTGGCGTGTAATTGGTCTACTTGGATCATTTGTTCTTAATTGAGCGTCGAGCCCAGAGCCTTTTCTACTCGCCGTATTTTGTAACATGGTAATTTGCGAGCTGATACCGCGCTGCTGCATTGCTTGAGGTTTAGTATTAGCGGCTTGCGTATTGAGTTGTTGCGCCAGCCTTTCTAAGCCAATGAATAAATTACGAATAGTTGCTTCACTTTGCTCTGCTTTTGCCAGCTCTTGACTTAAAGCACCACGAATTGACCAATTAGTTAATACCTGAACCTGCTCTTGCTTAGCAACAATCTTATTTTTCCAAAGATTATTAGCCGAATCTTTTGAAGATGTAACGACGCCACTAGATTTAGCTGTATTAGCCGGCTCCAGAGATTGAACTTTTTCGCTACTTTTAACGAGCATGGTATGTTCCTGGTATTATAATTAAATATACGAAAACAAAGAGAGTTTACTTACATTTGAATAAACTTGCATTGATGACTCGTAAGCCGCCACTGACTCTTTTAATGATACAAATGCTTCAGGATAGTCTAAAGAGCTTAAATCGTCACGAAGATTAACCGTAAAAGTTTTTATATCTTCATTACTTGTAGTTACTGAGTCAAGTGATGCCATTGTTGCACCAATTGTAGTGACTTGACCACTAATGGTGCTCAAAAACCCTGCAAGCTTATCTATCATCACTCTTGATTGTGCACCAACGCCACCTGCGGGCGGGTTATTAACATCAACGAGATAGTCTTTCATAGCATTTAAAAAGCCGGCACTAGGGTCGAGGGCATCACCAATAATATTATTAATCACACTCGAATCATCAGACACAGATACTTCCCTAACTATGCTATCCCCGCTATAAGCGTAGTTACCTGAACCATCAATTTGAAAAGGTTTGTCATCTGTTTTACTCCCAGAGAAGTAATATTTTCCAGCGCTATCTGTCGCATTAAGTAAATCAACAATTGCCGGAAAAGCGATGCTCATATCTTGTCCAAGTGCTTTAATTTCAGAGTCGCCCATAGATGCATCTGCAGCGGTTGTAATTAAGCTCTGCAACGAATAAATTTGATTCACAATACCTGTTAACTGCACTTCTTGTTGACCAAGAGAATAATTAACCGCATCCATATTGGTTTTATACTGCTCTAGCGAATCAATTTCTGAACCTAAATTCATCAGCATTACAGTCCCAAGCGGATCATCTGATGGCTTTAGTATTCTTTGATTTGTACCAAGCTGAACAGATTTTTCATTAAAGATCCCAGCATTAGTTTGGATGTTTTGAATAGAATTTAAATGATATTGATGGCTACTAACTCGCATTATATTTTCCTTTAAAACATTTGCAGTAAAGCATTAAACATTTGATCAGCTGTGCTAATTACTCTGGCGTTAGCGCCGTACATTTGCTGAAAATGCATCAGACTTGCAGCTTCTTCGTCCAAGTTAACGCCACTTAGGCTATCGCGCGCAGCTATTGCATTTGTGTTTAAACTCGACGCGGTAGCGATACTGGTTTTATTTTGTTTACTCGTAATTGCAAGCTCCCCTACCAGTAAAGTAAATCGCTCTCCTTTACCTGTCATTGCCGACAATATATCGGCAATATTAGAGTTATCACCGGGGCCTGTCGTACTGCTATTTTTAAATGCGAGTTCATCTTTACCCATATTAGGATTAATACTTATGCTACCTAACGGGTTTAATGGATCATATTCAAATAAAGGAATACCAGCATTGTTATTTAAGTCAAACCCGGCAGTTAGCGCTGTATTAACATCATCAGCTAAGTCTTTTACTAAGCTATTTAGACTCGCTAATGTAGGTTTTATAATATCTTTTTCTGCGCTGATCAAGCCGCCAAAGTGCCCACCAACATGTTCATCGAGTTTAAATTCTTGGCCTAAAAAATGACTACTAACATCTGTATTATTGACCTTTATTGATGCAGCTTTAGTACCCACAACTAAAGGGGCACCACTTAACGTGCTAATATCTAAAAGGCCAGAATCACGTTCAACAATAGACACGCCAATATGTTCAGACAATTGGCTGATTAATCTTTCTCGGTTATCTTTTAATTCAGCACTGGGTTGGTTGTTTGCTATTGCTTTTCCAATACTGCCATTTACTTGTGCTATTTGCTGGGTAAGCGACGTTACCTCAAGAGACACATTGCTCATTTCTGAGCTCAGCTTTTTTGATTGCCCCTCTAATGCGCCATTTATTTGCGCAAAATCTTGCATTAAACCTTCAGCAGCTGATAAAAACTGTTGACGATATGCTGGCGAGTCAGGTGTCGTTGATGCTGCATTTAATGCATTGCTTAACGTTGTAATCGAGGCGTTTAAATTAAGCGAGTCGGTACCAACAACTTGTTCAATAAAGCCTAAATACGTTTGTTTGTTTTTATAGTATGAGGCGTCAGAGTTTGTACGCCAAATGTCATCATTTAAAAAAGCATCTACGATGCGATCTACCGAAGAAACCTCAACGCCGCCAAGTTGAACACCCGTTGTTTTAAACTGTACAGACTGTCGTGAATAACCATCTACTGCTGCATTTGCAACGTTTTGCCCTGCAACTGTAAGCGCTACATTTGCAGCATTAAGTCCACTTAATGCATTGTTTAACATCGACATAATTTAATTACCTAATAGGAATAATATTCAATGATTGAGTAAATGATGCACCAGAATAAATATCATGACTCTGGGTAGGCTCAACTTTTTCATTGTTCTTATATAATGGATCAGCGACCGCTATTAAGTCTTTCTTAAATGTATTTTCAATAGGTTCTATTTTTTCGTTAAATTGTCTAATAATTGCTTCAGCTAAACCGAGCTCATGTTTAGATGCAAGATGCTGCGCTGTTTGAGCATCGTACATATCTCTAAACTGTGCTTGTTCTTTACTATTAAAAAAGCCACTTTCACCCGACATTGTTTCTGTCGCACTGTTCATACTTTTTAAAACAAGTTGTAAAAATATGGCTTCAAATTGCTCAGCAGCTTGTTTGATCCCTTCACTCTCAGTACTATTTTTAGCTATATTAACTACATTAGTTGGGTCGATAGCCAATGATTGCGATAGTGTGTGTGGAGTCTCTATTTTCATTGCGTTATTCCATTAAATAACTAAAAGTTCAGCTTCAAGTGCACCGGCATTATCTAAAGCAATTAATATAGACATTAGCTCTGCGGGCGTAGCTCCAAGTGCATTAACCGCTTTAACAATTTCATCCAAAGATGTGCCTTCAGGCCATAAAAGCATATTTTTTTGCTGTTGCTCAACGCTAATATCACTGGCTTGGGTAGGCGTAGTTTGTCCATTTGAAAATGGACCTGGTTGCGACACACCTTCTTGCTCACTTATGGTAATCGTTAAATTACCGTGATTAACCGCAGCTTTATGCACTCTCACTGTATCGTTCATTACAACAGTGCCGGTGCGGCTATTAAATACAATTTTTGGTCTCTCAGTACCTTCCTCAACCACAATATCTTGTAACATCGACATAAAGGTATTACGGCTGTTTGCATCACTTGGCGCACTTACCACTAACCGCCCCCAGTTTTCGGCTGTTGCTACGTCAGGGCCAAATACTTTATTTATTGCTTTTACTACATTGCGGGCAGTTTGATAATTTGGCGCTTTTAAGTTTAATACAACATCGGGTTGAGTTTTAAACATATCCACTACGCTGCGTTCAATAATAGCGCCATTTGGAATAAGCCCTGAGGTAGGAACATTGACTGTCACCGATGAGCCATTTTTACCGCTGGCATTAATCCCCCCCACAACAAGGTTACCTTGTGCCAGTGCATAAATTTTGCCATCAACACCTTTTAGCGGCGTTAACATTAAGCTGCCACCGTGTAAGCTTTTAGCGTCGCCTAGAGAGTTAACTGTTACATCAATTAATTGGCCTGGGCTTCCCATAGGAGGAAGTGTTGCATGCACTGCAACGGCGGCAATATTTTTTGATTTTGGTAAACTTTTTTCATCAACCGAAACACCAAATTGCTTTAGCATATTGCTCAATGACTGACCCGCAAATTTAACTTGTGCTTTATCACCAGAGCCCGGTAAACCTACCACTAAACCATAACCAACTAATTGATTTTCGCGAACGCCTAATACATCCACCATATCTAATAATGGTCTAGCTTTAGCTGCATAACTTACCTGTGGTACAAAGCCTGAAAGGCTAATTAATAGCAGTAATAAATATCTCATTAAAACCTCAGTCGTCACTAGAATGGATTTAAGAATCGAGTAAACAGTGTAGTAAACCAACCTGGTCTATTCGCATCAGCCAATGTGCCTCTGCCTGTATAACTGATCTGTGCCTCTGCTATTCGCAAAGAAGACACTCTATTGCTTACATCAATATCAGCAGGGCGAACTAAACCTTCAATCTCGATATATTCATCGCCTTGATTTAGTTTTATTTGTTTACGCCCTTTTATTACTAATGAGTTATTTGATAAAACATGCTCAACCCGAACCGTTATAGAACCGCTAAGAAAGTTTTGCTGACTTGCACTGCTTTCACCATCAAATTTAGTACTTGAACCAACACCTAAATTTAAATCGGTGACATTTAAATTACCGGCAAGAGGAACACCGACATCAAAATCAGTTTTTTTGTCTAAACTCGAGTCAGAACTTTTACTTGATTGAGTTCGCTCGTTTAAAACAACCGTTAAAATATCACCAACTCTGTACGCGCGTTTATCGGAATAAAGCGAAAACATGTAATTATCTTGAAATAAGCTGCCATCTTGATGGTTTAAACCTTCTTGATAAGACTCTTGGCTGATCTCGTAATCTTTACGTGTTTTCTTTTTTTTGTTTTGAGGGCATTTAACTTCGCCATAAACAACTTCGCATTGAATAAACTCTCTGTTGTAGGGGGCATTACTGCACCCTGCCAACAACAAAAACACGATTAAAAAAGCTAACTTATTCATAATTATACGTTTTGATTTATAAAGCGTAACATTTCATCCGCAGCTGAAACGACTTTAGCATTCATTTCATAAGCACGTTGTACAGCAATCATACTGACCATTTCATCAACAACACTCACGTTAGAGCCTTCAATAGTAAACTGTTGTAAAGCACCAAACGCCTCTTCACCAGGTATTCCTTCTACTGGCTCACCTGACGCTGCGGTTTCACGGTATAAGTTACCACCTAAGCTTTGCAGACCCGCAGGATTGGCAAAATTAACCGTTAATAGTTGACCTAACTCAACTGGCTGCGCTTCTTTACCAACAATAGCTGTAATTGACCCATCCGTGCCAATAGACACTTTTGTTGTTCCCTCTGGAAGCGCTATATTTTGCGCCAAAGGTAAACCATTGCTGTTAACTAGTAATGATTCTGAATTAAGCTGAAACTGGCCATTACGAGAGAACAAAAGCTCTCCATCTGGACTTTCAATTTGAAAAAAACCTTGTCCTGCAATCGCAACATCAAGTTGATTACTTGTTGTTTCAAAGCTTCCTTCAGTAAATTCTTTTTGAGTGCCGTTAATTCGAACACCAGTACCAACTTGGATACCTGAAGGCAGCTGATTTAAATCATCAGCTTGAGCGCCTGGTTGTTTTTGTACTTGGTAAAATAAATCTTCAAATACGGCTCTGTCTTTTTTAAAACCTGCGGTGCTTACGTTAGCTAAATTATTAGAAATAGTGGTCATTCTAAGATCTTGAGCTGCAAGACCTGTTTTACTTACCCATAATGCTGAATTCATGATTAACTCCCTCTTTATCCACGTTCGCTAATAAGTTTATTGCCGCTGGTTGCAAGCTCGTCTGCCGACTTCATCATTTTTACATTCATTTCGAATTGGCGGCTAATATTCATTGTTTTTATCATTTCGGCTACCGCATTTACGTTAGAGCCTTCGAGCGCGCCGGTTCTTACTTTAATTGTCTCGTCGGCTTCAAGTTGTTGTAAATCAGGACTTCTTAGTAACCCATCAGGGCCTTTAACTAAGTTTCCATCAGTACTGGCGAGCTTAATTCGGGCATCTTCTGCAATAACCCCACCGCCAATTGGCGTAAGGTTAATTATACCGTCAGAGCCAATCTCAATTTCGCCAAACTCAGGTAGCTGTACATCGCCCCCATCACCTTGCAAACGACGACCATTGACAGTTACAAAACCGTCGGCATCAACAAGTAAGTTACCAGCTCGGGTATAGGCTGGGTTCCCATTATCATCCATGACTTCAAGGTAACCACCTTCACTTAAAGCAATATCTAAATTACGACCCGTATCCATCACAGGACCTGCCGATAAATCAGTGGTAACAGGAGTCAATTGAGCAAGGTAGCGGGTTCTAAATCCGCCACCTTGAACCATCATAGATTGAGCCTGTTCCATATCAGCTTTAAACCCAGCTGTACTGACGTTAGCCAAGTTATTAGCGGCAACACGTAAGGCTGTATTATTTAGTTCAGCACCAGAAACTGCGGTATAAATTAATTTTTCCACAATCAGCTTCCTTAAGTGTTACTAAACAAAATTTGCATCATTTCATCAGCGCTGCTGATTGTTTTAGCATTTGCCTGATAATTTTGCTGAAACGACATTAAGCCAACTAATTGCTCACTAATATCAACATTCGATCCCATAAATGAACCCGAAAGTAATTTACCTAAAGAGCCGCTATCTGGCTCACCGTAAAGTGCACTGCCCGACTCTTCAGTTTGATACCACACAGTATTACTGCCTTGCTCTAACCCATCTACGTTTGCAAATGAGGCTAAAACAACTTGCCCTTGTAATTTAGATTCGCCGTTAGTAAACGTTGCAAATACTTTACCGTCATCGCCCACTGTAACACCAGAAAATGCACCCGATGTATAACCATCTGCGTCATTTTCATTAACACTAAAGCTAGAGCCAAATTGAGTTGTACCATCAAATTTTAGGTTTATGGCTAAAGCAGCAGCACCAGTACTTATTTCAGCATTTGTTGTTGCAGTAGCGCCCGCAACACCAACAGATAAGTTGACAGCTCTTACATCCGGTGTTGTCGAATAAGGGATCATTTGACCGTTTGTATCAAACTTTATAGTTAAAGTACCAGCGGCCACTGTTGTAGCTGTACCTGTTCCATCATCAACCGATTGAGTTCCTGTTGTTGCACCCGTTGCAGCTAATTGCGCTTGAGTTAAAGGCTTTCCATCTAAAAAGAACATGGCTTGCCATTCATTACTACCCGTGTGATTAAAATACTGGGTCATCACGTGGCTATTGCCTAATGAGTCAAACACTTCGGTTGATTGAGAAAAGTTATACTGGCTACCATCTTTAGGATCGAAAAGAGCCGGTGCAACAGGGTATGAAATTATATCACTTGCTGAACTTAAATTACCGTTAAAATCAATAGAGGTACTTGCTTGAGCTGGAATATTAGACGCTTCAATTTTTAAATCGGTTAAAACACCCGATACAATTGTCGTCTCTCCACCTGCGGCTTCAGATACGCCAAACCCTTGCAATGTGGAGCCATTCGCATTGACGATATTCAGATTATTATCTAGCGTAAATTGACCTGCTTGGGTATAAGCCGTGCGACCATTTTCTGATATTGCAAAAAAGCCTTGCCCATCAATTGCAATATCAAGTGCATTACCAGTACGAACAATTTCACCGCCCGTTACAAAATCTTCTTTAATATTAGCAACTTTAACACCACCACGCTGACCACCGTTGTAAACAGCAGCAAACTCGGCCGTATTATTTTTATATCCTGCAGTGCCAGAGTTTGCGATGTTATTACTTGTTACTTCTAAGCCGGTTTGTGTACTTTTAAGGCCACTAAGACCTATATTGAACATAGACATATTGTTTATTCCTTTTTTAGTTTTACTTATGCCAGTTGATTAATTTCAGTGAGACCAAAATTACCCAAACCATCAACTTGTAATAAAATATCTTCTGGTGTTTTACCAACCGATACTCGCTCAACATTCCCACTTAGCCATGTATCGAGCTGCTTTGGAATGCCTGATGTTGTTGCATAAGCCCTAACAGCGTATCCACCTGCGTCTTGGTTATCAAACGCAAAACGAAGTGCACCCACGCCAGAATATGGCAGGTTTTTCTCTTCTATTAGCTCACCATTTTGGTTGTATAACTGAACAGTAACCGAATCTGCTGGTGTATCTAAATTAACTAACCCTGCAACAGTACCGTCTTGCTCTAACGCCACACTGTTTGCTTTAACATCAACAGACTGACCAACCATGCCCGTTGCTTCAAGCACAGTTAAACTGCTCATATAATCGAGCCCTGTGCTGGTGTTTTGTCTAATACCTTGTAGTGATTCAACATTTGAAAACTCAGCGAGCTGGCTTACATAAGCCGTACCATCCATTGGTTCTAATGGATTTTGATTACTAATTTGAGCAACAAGAAGTTCTAAAAACATCGTCGACATCTCTGCAGATGAGCTATTACCTGAAATATTACCTGAAATGTTAGTTTTGCTATTAACAGCATCTTGTGCATTTTGATTGGTTGTATTCACTTGCATTTTATTATTGTCCTAATTTTAGAATACTTTGCTGCATACTATTAACGCGCCCCATTACCTCAACAGACGTTTGGTAGCTACGACTTGCTGACATCATATCGGCCATTTCTTCAAGCACGTTCACATTAGAATAAAAAACATAACCATCACCGTTCGCAATAGGGTTATTTGGCTCATAACGCTGTTCAACCGTTCGGTTAGATTCGGTAATACCCAAAATATCAACTGACGCTGAAATAGATTGACCATCTTGTGTTTGTTTATATAGAGCCGAAAATACGGGTTTAAGCGCTTTATATGCGTCGGCTTCTGAGCCTGCTGCCGTATCGGCATTTGCTAAGTTAGAAGCAATCGTATCAAGACGAATAACCTGAGCACGCATTGCGCTGCCGCTTGCATCGTAAATTGAGTTAAAAGACATTACACATCTCCTTTAATAACTTTATACAAACCATTTATTTTCATATTTAAAAAAGTCATGCTGGTTTGAAAGTCCATGCTGTTATTTGCAAACTTTGCTTGTTCAATATTAAGCTCAACCGTATTCCCGTCACTTGATGGTTGATAAGGTACACGGTATTTTAGTTGTTCTGCCTGAGCACCCATAAAGTCAACATTTCGATTTTGTGAAATACTTGATGAAACGTCATTCATAATTTGACGATAATCAACATCTCGAGACTTAAATCCCGGTGTGTCTACATTTGCCAAATTACTTGCTATTATTTCGGCACGATCTAGCCTTAGCTGCATTGAAAATGGATGAACGCCTAACGCCTTATCAAATAGTTCCATGTTGCCTCTACTTTTTGATTCTTGTATGCTCACACATTCGCATACTTCTACCTGTTGCAGCTTCTACTACAACCTTTATGCCAACTTTATAAAAAACTAGGAATCAATGACTTACATAAAAAACAACTTCACCCGCCAATGCAAAGCGGAAGCTAAACTTCCTCAAGGGAAGTTTGTTTTTTTCCGTGTGTTTTTTATACTTGTTTTTTTTAGTACGCAACAAAGTGCGGCAAGTAACATTAATTTTGATAAGCAGATACATACCTACCTACAAAAAGAAATTGATTCTTATCTCGCATCAATCGGCTCAAATAAACAACAACAAAAAATTAAGCTCTTCATTCCAAAAGGGAGTACTGATTTAAATTGTGAAAACATGCTAATTAGCCGTTCAAAAAAAGAAGACCCGCCTTCGGGGCGAATTAGCCTTACAGTCCAATGTGAATCACCAAAATGGAAGTTTAGAGCAAGTGCTAAAGTAAATTTATGGATTGATCTTGTTGCAGCTAAAAGAAACCTAAGCAGGGGCGAGTTACTTACCGCTGATCTTTTACACTACAGAAGCGCAGATGTAAGTAAGCACTTACATTCAACAGAAGCAAAAATAAAACCATTAGTTGGCATGACGGTAAAGCGAGAAATAAAAAAAGATGATATTATTTCGCGCCGCCATTTAGAAAACATGTATTTAGTGAATAAAGACGAGTTTATTTTATTACAAGTAAATACCGCTAGTTTTTCAGCTAATGTAAAAGCTGTTGCACTACAAGATGGGCAGTTTGGCGAAATCATCAATGTTAAAAATCTATCTTCAAACAAAGTTGTTCAAGGCAAAGTAATTGACAAGAGAGTTGTAGAAGCTATTTTTTAAAAATTATTAATAAAAAAGTTAAGTTAAAAGTATTATTGGTCGCTACCTATATTTATGCAGGTATGAACAATTTTAAATATGATGAGTAACCCAGTATGAATATAACAAATGCACCCGCTTTACACGTTGAACAAAGCCAGAAGTTAACTTCTCGCTCTGCAACGCCAAGCACGCAAGAGCAAAAACCTAATCACGCTCCTGAAAAAAACACCAGTGAAGTCAGTGCGCTTAGTAAATCTATAGACTCTACATTTGAAAGCCTATCGTCTCAGCCTGATGTAGATATGGAAATGGTTGCTAAAGTTAAAGCCGCAATCGCTAATGGTGAATTTCAAATAGATATTGATGCAACCGTTAATGCCCTTGTTGAGCTACATAAATAATGACCATAAGCACGTTAAAAGAATATATAGTTAGTCTAAAAAACGACATTAAAAAGCTCGATGCATTAATTGTATTTCTTGAGTCTCAGTACGTATTATTAAGCCAGCGCGACATACAGCTTGAAGAACATAATATTAAAATGCTGAAGCTTTTAGATAGTCTCAATGATTCGCATACTAAGCGTGATGCATTTTTAGTGAGTTTAGGCTTACCTAGCGGTAAGGAAGGACTAACTCAATTAAGAAGTAAACTCCCTAGTGATGTAAATGCAATCACCACCAAATTATTGCAAGAACTAGAAATAAAAACGAAAACATGCAAAATGATGAACGAACGTTCTGGCCAATTACTCTCAAGCCAACGTCGATTGATGCAGCGCTTAACGGGTGGCGAAAACAAACAAGCCTATCCTGAAATGCAATTATAATAAACGTTTAGTTACGGCTTAATTCTAAACGCATGTTATAAACGTTTCATATATCCCTACTGTATACTTTAAATGCAACTCTTTGCTTACCCAGCCCAATTAAGATAGAAATTCTCTCATCACATTTATAGCAAAAACATCACCCTAATTTCATTCACTAATCTAGGGATAAACGGCATCAAGCTTGTACCCACTATGTTCACAAGGATGTATTTAAGTGTATAATTATAAAACATTTATATAATATGGACTTTAAATAATGAATAAAATAAAGTTACTCTTACCTCTTTTCGGAATCCTAGCTATAGAGGCTGCAAATGCTAGTATTAATATTAATATTAGCCCTATCGGTAGTACTGAAGTTGTCAGCGGTGGTGGTGATTTAATGTTTAGTTTGAAAATTACTAATGAATTTTCAGTAACTAAAAATGTAGATTATTTTAGCTACTTAATATTTCCGGATAGTAAACATTACAATATTGATGCACCATTAGAACAAACATTATCACCTGGTGAGCAGTACGAACCATCTAAACGTATTTTGAATATACCCAATTGGTTTCCAGGTGGTAATTATACCTACAGATTTTCTACTCAAGACCGTTCTACAGGAAAAATAAATTTTCAAGAATTTAAATTCAGTAAACAAACAGACGGAATTCGTCTGTTTGGTCATGGAGTATTTCAAACTTGTGCTATGGATTCATTAGGATTAGAGTGTTGGGGCGATAGAGGTAAATATGTAGATCAGGGGCAGTACAGTATCCCTGTACTTTCAGAAATTGAAGAAGTATCTATCGGCGGCGGGTTTAATTGCGTATTAGAAAAAGGGAAAAGTAGACCTCGCTGTTGGGGTAAAAATGATATACGTACTTCTGCGCCGAGCCTAAATAACCCAAGAAATATAGTATCTGGCGATGCACATTCTTGTGCCATTGTTGATTCAGTAAAAAAAGTAGAATGCTGGGGCTACTCCCCTGATGGAGAAGCTACGCCACCGTCAACGTCTTTAAACAACCCGATTCAAATTACGACCTCTGATTCTCATAGTTGCGCATTGAATCAGCCCGCTTCTGGAAGTAATTTTGTCAAATGCTGGGGTTATAGGGATTATATAAATGTTCCTAGTCAAATTAATCCAACTTATATTACTAGCGGTGGTCGTGCTTCATGTATGATAGACGAAGGTCAAGTTATTTGTTGGGGGACTGGGCCTGTGAGCTCTCCCCTTTTAGATAACCCAACATCGCTTGTAGTCCATAATTCAGAAGCATGTGCGATTGACAATAACGGTCTAATTTGCTGGGATAGTACGGCTGAAAATATCACTGATATTGATGATATTAGTGGGCTATCAAATCCTACCCAGATAGTTCTCAGCTATGGTTATAAATGCGCTGTAGATGATGGGGGTGTTAAATGTTGGGGTAAAAACGCAAATAAAGACACCATACCGACTAGATTTATCATACCATCGTCATAAATATTTTTATGACTAAATAAGTGAGGCTTGCATAAATTTGTTAGTCTCATTTATTTTAACAACTCTAATCTTACTGAAATTAAACTAAAGAGCTACTCTAATTGAACAAACAAAGTGGACTCCCATACTTTACTAGACAGCAAATGAGTTAGATTGTAACTTCAACTAGGGGTGTTTATGAGCAAAGGAAAACAGTATACACAAGAATTTAAAATTGAAGCAGTTAAACAAATCACAGAACGTAGTTATTCAGTTGCTACCTTTGCCTTAAATTTATATATAAGATAATTCCATATCTACTTTTATTACGTCATTTTTAATAGCCCACTGAAAGGCATCACTATTTTCAATAAACGATCTAAAACAATTAACTTCACTTAACGCAGAGCACCATTCACTAGTTATTGAAAGCGCAAACGCAGCCTCGCTTGGTGAAAATTTAAAAATAATTCTAAGCTGTTGCATAGCATCCGTAGCTTCGTCTATATCATCTAAATCAGGAATAACTTGGCGTGTAATATCAACAATAAAGTAGTCTTTACTCAAGCTGTCTCGTCCGCACTGAAAAAGGAGCATATCGCCGTCATTTTCTAAAACAGTGTTTTCAATTCTGTAGTTCTCATACAAATCAACAACCAGTTTAATTAACTGTTGAATATCATTCTTTTTATAAAATTCAGAATTTTCAATTTTAAGTTTTATATCTTCTATTTTCATATTCCCTCCTAACTTGATTATGTTTTAATAACACCTAATTTATCAATACCCTACATGTTATTTAGGTTTTTTATTGGCAAATATTCTTTCGTATTAATAACTCCAAAATCTACAAAGTTAATCAGTTGTCCCAAGTACAGCCATTAAAACACCTGAACGTGCGAAAATGCTTCCCCTTGTGAAGTTAATAAATAAAACGCAGCTATTCCACTTAATACTTATGATGCAAAAGAAGCTAAAATAAGCAAATATATTTTTTCTTCATAGCAAGTTTCTTAAACACTACCCACTGCTTATAGGAATAAATAGCTTATTTCACCTACGCCTATAGCCATAACAAATACTGAATTAACAAACTAAACCAACATTTTGTCGTTTCTTTTAAATGACTTAACAATTTGAATCTAGGCAAGTAAATTAGCTTTTAATACAATTTTAAACACTAAAAAGCGAGCCTAATTAGACTCGCTTATACTGTAACTAATCGCCTAATAATATTATTAGCCCGTAAATTTTGGCTAGTTTTAAACGCTATAAAGATTAACAATAAATATAAAATTTATTGCTCCAAATATAAGAGAAGCTAATACATTTAAGTAAATTCGAGCGTTGTATTTCTTCAATAATCGCTCTTTAACTAACGTGATTGGAATCAAAACTAAGCACAAATAAGCAAACCAAGGGGATACGAATATATCTGCTAAGTTAGATTGCATCAAAGGAACATTATTGCCATATATTGAATTGCTTATTACTTCAAAGTGCTCGCGATCAAATGCTATTGCCGAAATTCCAAACAATAAAATTATATGGATAAATAGCAAAGCAAAATTCAGACCCTGCTTCCAGAGGCAATTTTTTTTTGTTGGGGATGGAGTAACTATGATATTGTTCCCTAGCCGCTATTATAATTATAACAGCGCACATTACTAAAAATTTAAAAACGAATATTTTTATATTAGCATTGATGTGTTTAGTAATTTACGCCGCCAACAATTACGCTTTAAAAACTCATATGCTGTTCTATTAACTAACATAATAAAAGCGATTGTTTCTTAGTTAGGAAATCTTATCTACAGATGCACACTTTACCATTTTCAACTTGATAAAGGTTGAACTTATCAATAAATTGGTTATAACCCAGAATTTTAAAGCTAAAGGGATCAGCTTGAACAATGATATTTTCTCTAAAATAAACATTATTTTTATCCTTTGATATAGAGAGACCTAGTATCTTAAAGGAAGCAACGTCAGCAGATAAAATTTCTTTATCAATAAAAAACACTCGCTTTAAATCCATTGCATAAACTTCATCTTGAAATATAGTTTCATCAGCATTTAAAAGTAGATGCTTTTCATTATGGTAGATGTTTTTTATATCTTTTTGAAAAAATGAGTTAACAACTGTATAAGAAGGTGCATCAGCTTTAGCTATCCGCAACCCTTTGTAGTAGACAAACTGATGATCTTTTAAAATATCATCAGTTAATCGCACCATTTGACTAATTTCGATCTCCAGTGGAGTGCATTGGTAGTAAAGTCGCTTGGTATCATGAATAATATTATAATTTAAAATATGAAGTGTGCAGGGATCCAGTCCATCTAAACGAATTTCATTACAAAAAGCCGCTTTATCATCACTTGAAAAACCATATTTCAAAAACCTAAATGTTTTGGGGTTAGCGTCCTTTATTACTGTATTATAAAAGTAGACTAAATTATTGGTTTTTAAAATAAACTCGTTAACGATAACAAGTTCGTCACTGTCAATATCACTTATAATTTCTAGTTCTTCAGAATACTCCTCAATCAGATAAATATTATTTTGATCTTTAAAACGTAGACTATCAAGCATTGTAAAAGACCTTGGAGTGCCCCCATCTATAAACTGGTCTTTATAATATAGGTTATCTTTGGATGCATAAAAGTTACCGTAGAGTCTATGCCAATCGACTGAACTTGCTCCCCTTATTGGGCCTTTATCAGATATCATCTTTTCATCTACAATCAACAGATCATAAAAAGGTTTAATGTAGTTATAGGTACCTTTATAAACTATTTTATTTTGGTAAAAAATATGTATCTTATCTCTAGCCCACATCGAATTAATAGAAATAAATGATGCAGGATCTGCAGATAAAGGATATGAACAATTTTGCCAATAAATAACCTCATTTGATAAAAAATAATGATCATACGCGATAAAATCATCTTTACTGGTTGCAATTTGCTCTAAGAAAATATCGTTTAGGTAGACTCCATTCCTATCAGCTACATATAAATCAGAAATATACTGAAAGCTACTTGAGTCTAATATAGATATTCGCTTTCCAGAACGATATACCCAATTATCATCTACAGCAAAGTTACTATTAATTAAACGAAATGAAGCGCAGTCAACACCATAAATCACTTCACCTAGGTAGTAAATTGTACTATCGTCTTTACAATAATATTCAAACGCATCACAATCCTTACCGTCGATGATTTCAAAAGAATCAGGTAACGCTCCTTCAATGATTTCAGCTAAATTATAAACATGATTTTTATCTTTAGCTAAGGTAGTTGAAATAACTTCGAATGAATCGACATCAGCTTCAGAAATAAGCTTATCTCCACACACAACTGAATGCTTATCCTTAGCATAATTAAAATGTAGAACCATAAAGGTATCGATTACAAGGCCTGGCAATGGCCTATCGTAGTAAAACAGTTGGCCGTCGTCACTATAAAACCCTGTTTTTTGCTTAACGCTATACGAAAAAAGAAATTCGTGAAAATATAAAGAATGTTCTTTTTCATCTATTTCGAGTATATACCGAGCACCTTCACCCTGTTTAAGTAACGCTTTTTTACCATAAAGTAAACGGAGTGTGTATCGAGGTTGATCTTGGGGCTCTTTACTTAAAGTACAGTCTATTTTTTGTCCACACATTTTTCCATCAATTAAGACAGACTGTATAGCTTCTTCTGAATCACATGATTTAAAGATAAGACCCTCTGTTGTGCGAAGACAAGTTTTACCATCGTTCCAATAATAACCAAGCGTATCAGGAGAGAAATCAATAATGGAATCTTGGGCAGTCTCATACAGTACACAGTCATCTGACATTATAGTTATATCTAAGGGTAGCGTCGGATGAACATGAAGACCTGATAAAATGCTAACAAATTGATTATCGAATAAATCTAATTCGAGATAGTAATCAGTGTAGAAAAAGTAATTCATAAAACTCCATTTTTATTACTCTTGAACTAAAGCAGTAAGTGCATAACTTGCATTGACAATAAAAATAGTAAGTTGAATATACAGTGATAGCATTTTCTTTGCAGAAGCTACGATAATAGAAACATATAAACAACAGACCTACATACAACGATGCCAGATATACACCTTAAAGGAAACAGGCTGAGAAAAAATTAAATGACTAAATAGCCCGTACTCCATTTAATAAATTGAACTAAATGTTTGTTCCGAGAGCCGAATTTTTGACTTAGCACGATTGAATAAATAAGGAATAGGCATGGTTAAATTAGCTAATTTTTTTGGAGGGCGTAACAGCTTTATTTACTAATTAAAAGCAGTTAAACCGGGCTTTGTTTTAAGCATCCTGATATCTGTTGGGTTTCATGCTGTAGACCAAATGCTCGATGATAAAAAACTCTGGCACGATTTTATAGGCGGGGTCTCTGTTGATTTAGCAATTGCTGACGCATCATCAGGTATTGCTTGGGCAGGTGTCTCTTCTTTAGCTGGCACAGCTGCAGTTGTTGCCGTTGGTCCAATTTTGGCAGTAGTTATTGTAAGTTCAGCTATAGCCTTACTAGCATATAATTTTATTGACACAAAGACCTTAACTAAGAAATTAGCAACTAGTTTAAGGATTGCTGAAAGTAATGCGAAAAATAATTTACAAAAAATACACAATAACTTACGAGATGCTAGTAATATGTATAAAGAAAATCCTATAAAATTTATGCATAACCTCTTTGCAATACCTTATTTAAAAAATGATTAATGGTAATTTAATGAAATCTGAAAAATTAGCGTTAAGTAAAAATATAAAGGGTGTATTTTTATTTGTTTTATTTTTTATCATCACCATAGTTTTACCGATTGCATCATATAATGAATTGGTATTTGTCTTTGAGGCGTTAAATAAGCACCCGCTAATTTTTAATGAGAAAAGTTTTAGTGCGTGTTTAATTTTATATACGCCAGCATTTGCAATGCTTACTCGACTGATATTCTTAAAAGTAAAAAATATTGAAATAAAACCAGAGCTTCTAATTGAATGGTATAAGCTCTGTGGGGTTACTCTGATTTTGCTATTGATTTCAGTTCCTACTTATACCTACTTTATTGAAAGTAAAATTAAAAGTGAAGGCTACACTGTTTGTAATTCCTATAGCACCTCTAGGGGGGCAGATATTTGGGTTACCTCTCAACACTACTGCATTGAAAAAGGTTATAGAGTCAGCGAAGAAATAACAGATTGGTTAAAACAACAAACGACTGAACCAACACCAGAAGATGTTATAAAAAAAGTAGATGAGCTAGTCGCTAATAACCCTTAAAGATTTTTTATGTGTAATTTAAAAAAACGAGCCTAATTAAGCTCGTTTTTGTTTTTAAATTTAATACTGTAATTTGACTTTGACAGATTCTGAATGCGGTATAATTAGTAACGTACATCAAAATATATAAAACTCAGCCAACCTTGTAAAAATCAAATTGAGGCACACTTTAAACTGGTGATTAATGGTAATTTAATGAAATCTGAAAAATTAACGTTAAGTAAAAATATAAAGGGTATTGTTTTATTTGCTTTCTTCTTTGTGCTGACCATTACTCTACCTATGATCTCATACAGTGAGGTGACACTCGTTTTTGAAGCTTTGAATCAACATCAGCTAATTTTTGAGGAGAAGAGTTTTGGTGCGAGTTTAATTTTAGGCACGCCAGTGCTTCTAATGCTTACTCAACTGATATTCTTAAAAGTAAGAAATATTGAAATAAAACCAGAGCTTCTAATTAGATGGTATAAGCTCTGTGGGATTACTTTAATTTTACTATTGATTTCAGTTCCTACTTATACCTACTTTATTGAAAGTAAAATTAAAAGTGAAGGCTACACTGTTTGTAATTCGTATAGCACTTCTAGGGGGGCAGATATTTGGGTTACCTCTCAACACCACTGCATTGAAAAAGGTTATAGAGTCAGCGAAGAAATAACAGATTGGTTTAAACAACAAACGACTGAACCAACACCAGAAGATGTTATAAAAAAAGTAGATGAGCTACTCGCTAATAGCCCTTAATGATTTTTTATGTATAATTTAAAACGAGCCTCATTTGGCTCGTTTTTGTTTTAACTAATAGCTGACAGCTAAAAACTGACCGCTTCGCTATTTAACCACTTCGCTTTACTCCGGATCATACCCCAAATTAGGCGATAGCCATCTTTCAGCCTCTGCAAGCGTCATATTAGTTCGTTTAGCGTAGTCTTCCACCTGATCTTTTTGTACTGCTGCTACTGCGTAATATTTTGCTTGTGGGTGTGAGAAGTACCAACCCGAAACAGCAGCACCTGGCCACATGGCGTACGAACTAGTTAGCTGCATACCAATGCGTTTTTCGGTGTCGAGCAACTGCCAAATTTTCTTTTTCTCAGTGTGTTCTGGGCACGCTGGGTAACCTGGCGCAGGGCGAATACCTTGGTAGTTTTCGCGTATTAGCTCATCGTTTGCTAGGTTTTCGTCTGGTGCAAAACCCCAATACTCTTTACGTACTTTTTCGTGTAGGTATTCTGCAAACGCCTCGGCGAGCCTGTCGGCAACCGCTTTAACCATTATTTTGTTGTAGTCGTCTTGCTGTGCGTCGAACGCATTGGCGAGGTCGTCTTCTTCTAGGCCGCCCGTTACTGCAAACGCGCCAAAATAGTCTGGTGTGCCCTTGGGTGCTATGTAGTCGGCTAGGCAATAATTAGCAAAGTCGGTTTTTTCGGTTTGCTGGCGTAAATGGCACGAAGTAGTTAATACTTCTTTACGTGTTTCGTCGGTGTATATTTCTATATCATCACCAACGCGGTTAGCAGGAAATAAACCAATTACACCAAGTGGTTGCAAACTGCCTGCTTTTTCAAGGTCGTCTAACATATCGTTAGCGTCTTTAAATAAGCTTTGCGCTTGCTCGCCTACTACTTCGTCGTCCATTATGCGCGGGTATTTACCGGCAATTGACCATGTCATAAAGTATGGCGTCCAATCTATGTATTTACGTAAATTCGCGATTGATACGTTTTTAAATTCAGTCACGCCGAGCTTTTTAGGCACAGGTGGCGTGTAGTTATCCCAATCAAGCACCGCTGCGTTATCGCGGGCACGCCCAATTGTAACAGGCTTAGAGCGTGGCTTTTTGCGCGCTTGTTGCTCGCGCACTTTTACATATTCAGCTTGGGTTTTAGCTAAAAAATCAGGCTTAATGTCTTTCGATAATAAATTAGATACTACACCTACCGCACGGCTGGCATTACTTACATACACTACGCCTTTATCATATTGCGGCTCAATTTTTACTGCGGTGTGCGCTTTAGAAGTAGTAGCACCACCAATGAGTAACGGCAGTTCAAAACCACGGCGTTTCATTTCTTTTGCTACGTGTACCATTTCGTCAAGCGATGGCGTAATTAGGCCCGATAACCCAATAATATCGGCTTTTTCGTCGATAGCGGTTTGTAGTATTTTATCGGCAGGTACCATTACGCCTAAATCGATAACTTCGTAGTTATTACATTGCAATACCACGCCTACAATGTTTTTACCTATGTCGTGTACGTCGCCTTTTACGGTCGCCATGACTATTTTACCATTGGTTGAACCCTCTTCTTTTTCAAGCTCAATGTATGGGTCTAGGTAGGCCACGGCTCGCTTCATTACGCGCGCCGATTTAACCACTTGTGGTAAAAACATTTTACCTGCGCCAAATAAATCCCCTACTACGTTCATGCCGTCCATTAACGGCCCTTCAATTACGTGAATAGGTTTAGCTGCTGCGGCGCGGCATTCTTCGGTATCTTCATCTATAAAGGTAGTAATACCTTTAACAAGCGCGTGCTCAAGGCGTTTTGCAACAGGCCATGTGCGCCACTCTAAATCTTCTACTCGCTCGGCTTGCGCCATCCCCGAGTATTTTGGTGCAAGCTCTACTAAACGCTCGCCTGCGCCTGAGTCGGTGTTAAGTATTACGTCGGTAACGGCTTTACGTAGCTCTTCTGGTATATCATCGTAAACGGCTAGTTGCCCCGCATTTACAATCCCCATGTCCATACCAGCTTGAATAGCATGATATAAAAACACCGAGTGAATGGCTTCACGTACTGGATTGTTACCCCTAAACGAAAACGATACGTTTGATACACCGCCCGACACTTTACAGTGCGGTAAGTTTTGCTTAATGCGGCGTGTGCCTTCAATAAATTCTACGGCGTAGTTATCGTGCTCTTCTATACCGGTGGCTACGGCAAATATATTAGGGTCGAAAATAATATCTTCAGGCGCAAAGCCAATGTCTTCTACTAGTATTTTATAACTGCGCGCACATATTGCGAACTTACGGTCGGCCGTGTCGGCTTGTCCGTCGGTATCAAACGCCATTACAACGGCAGCTGCACCAAAGCGTTTTATTATTTTAGCTTGGCGAATAAATGGCTCTTCGCCCTCTTTTAGCGATATTGAGTTAACAATTGCCTTGCCTTGAATACACTTTAGACCTGCTTCTATTACTTCCCATTTTGAGGAGTCGACCATGATTGGTACACGAGAAATATCGGGCTCTGAGGCTATTAAGTTTAAAAACTTAACCATGGCGGCTTTTGAGTCCAACATGGCTTCGTCCATGTTTATATCAATAACCTGTGCGCCGTTTTCTACTTGTTCGCGGGCCACTGTTAGCGCGGCTTCAAAATCTTCTTCCATGATTAGGCGTTTAAACATAGCCGAGCCAGTTACATTGGTACGCTCACCAACATTGGTAAATACTGCTATTTGCTGTGTCATGTTGGCTCCTTAATTTAAGTTACAGGCTTCAAGGCCCGATAAACGCATGCGTACTTCAAGCTCTGGCAATTGGCGAGGCTTAACGCCTTCGAGCCCTTTTGCAAACGCGCGAATATGCGCAGGTGTTGTACCGCAGCATCCGCCTACTATATTAATAAAGCCCGATTTACCCCAATCGATAATTTCGGTTGCCATATCGCCCGCTTCTAAGTCGTATTCACCAAACTCATTAGGCAAGCCCGCATTAGGGTGTACCGATGTAAAGGTTTCGCATACGCGCGACAACTCTTCTACATATTGGCGCAGTAAATCAGGACCAAGCGCGCAGTTTAAACCAATCGAAATAGGCTTAATATGGCGAATAGAATTATAAAATGCTTCGGTTGTTTGCCCCGAAAGCGTACGACCAGAGGCGTCGGTAATAGTGCCCGAGATCATAACTGGTAATGTACGCCCAGCTTGCTCAAAGGCTTCTTCTACGCCAAACGAGGCGGCTTTTGCATTAAGGGTGTCGAATATAGTTTCGATTAGTATTAAATCGGCGCCGCCTTCCATTAATGCAAGGGTAGACTCAACATACGCAGTAACCAACTTATCAAAGGTGACATTTCGGTAACCCGGATCGTTTACGTCTGGCGAAATTGAACACGTTTTAGAGGTTGGTCCTAAAACACCGGCTACATAGCGTGGTTTTTGTGGCGTTTTAGCTGTAAATTCATCGCAAATTGCGCGTGCTAATTTAGCCGACTCTCGGTTTATTTCACGGCTTAGGCTTGCCATGTCGTAATCTTCCATCGAGATAGTGGTCGAGTTAAACGTGTTAGTTTCGATAATATCGGCGCCCGCTGATAAAAAACCACGATGAATATCAGTGATTAAGTCGGGCTTGGTTAGGCTTAATAAATCGTTATTGCCTTTAATTAATACATGCCAGTCTTTAAAACGCTCTGCGCGATAGTCTTCTTCTTCTAGCTTATGATCTTGGATCATGGTGCCCATAGCACCATCTAAAATTAAAATGCGTTCTTTTAATGCTGCACTTATTTCGGCTTGCTTATTATTTGTAGGCGCGTTATTCGGCATAGTTGTTAGTCCTCACATCTTGGCTAACTAAATTAATATCATACGGTGTGGTTTGGTACACGTAGTAATTTAACCAGTTCGAAAAAAGTAAAAAAGCATGGCTTTGCCACGTTTTTGAAGGTTGTTTGGTTGCATCATCGTCCACAAAGTAATTTTCGGGTTTTGGTGCATTGGGGCTTTTTTTACAATCTCGCTCATATTCTGCTTTTAGCGAGTCGGCGTCGTACTCTGGGTGACCGGTTATAAACACTTGGCTACCCGATTTATTTTTAAGTAAATAAGCCCCTACTCGCTCAGAGCCAGCCAATACCACCAGCTCATCACAGGCGTTTATTTTATTTATATCAATGTGGCCATAGCGTGAGTGCGGTACTAAAAAAGTGTCGTCGAATCCGCGAGTCAGTGCACCGTGCTCAAAATAACATTGGTGAGTAAATACGCCACACAGTTTGTCGTCTTTTAAATCGCGCTTTAAATTGTAATGGTGATATAACGCGGCATGTGCTGCCCAGCACGAAAATAACGTAGAGGTAACGT
This sequence comes from Pseudoalteromonas sp. S558, assembly GCF_005886635.1. NCBI lineage: Bacteria > Pseudomonadati > Pseudomonadota > Gammaproteobacteria > Alteromonadales > Pseudoalteromonadaceae > Pseudoalteromonas > Pseudoalteromonas sp. S558. The sequence continues at coordinate 24,698 of NZ_PNDU01000028.1, forward strand.
GTTGCTCGGCCCAATCAATAATGACCTTTAGCTCATCCCAATATGCTACATCGTCGTATTCTAAATGGGCAAGTGGCGCGCCGGTTACTATTAATGCATCGTAATTGTTGTCTTTAACTTCAGAAAAGTAACGATAAAAGGTATCAAGGTGCTCTTCTGAGTTGCTACTACTGCGGTGAGTGTCAAGGCGTAGTAGTTCTACGTTTACTTGCAAAGGCGAGTTGGCAAGTAAGCGAATAAACTGAACTTCGGTTTCTACTTTATTAGGCATTAAGTTTAAAATAGCCAAACGCATTGGGCGTATTTCTTGCGTTTTTGCACGACTTTTTGGCATTACAAATACGTCTTCTTGACGTAAACGCGCAATAGCCGGCAACTCGTCTTTTACTGTAATTGGCATACTTCACTCCTGTTCATAAAAACCTGTGCTAATTATGAACTGAAAGTAAAAAATATCAACCTCTAGATGTATAGATGTCCAAATGAAATTTATTCATGATTTTATACTTTGCTTACAAGCATGCTTTAGTGCTTTAAAACTATGCCATTCGTTGACTGTTTCACCTGAGAGCCACTACAATACAACATTGAAATTTTTATTATTATTTGAAGGCTCCTTTCATGGTTTTACCTGATAAATTTATATTCTCGATGAGTCGAGTATCTAAGGTTGTGCCACCTAAGCGCACTATCTTAAAAGATATTTCGTTGCACTTTTTCCCTGGCGCAAAAATTGGTGTGCTTGGTTTAAACGGTTCTGGTAAATCTACTTTACTACGCATTATGGCCGGTGTTGACCAAGATTTTGAAGGTGAAGCACATCCTCAGCCTGGTACAAAAATTGGTTACTTGCCACAAGAGCCTGTACTGGACGAAAGTAAAACAGTGCGTGAAATTGTTGAAGAAGCTGTTGGCGAAGTTAAACATGCACTTAGCCGTCTTGATGAAGTGTATAACGAATACGCAATGGAAGGTGCTGACTTTGACGCACTTGCAAAAGAGCAAGGCGAGCTTGAAGCGGTTATTCAAGCGCACGATGGTCATAACATCGATAACGTTTTAGAACGTGCTGCTGATGCACTTCGTCTGCCAGAATGGGATGCTAAAATTGAGCACCTTTCAGGTGGTGAGCGTCGTCGTGTTGCTATATGTCGATTATTACTTGAAAAACCAGACATGCTTATTCTCGATGAGCCAACTAACCACTTGGATGCTGAGTCGGTTGCATGGTTAGAGCGTTTCTTACACGATTACGAAGGCACCGTTGTGGCAGTAACGCATGACCGTTACTTCCTTGATAATGTAGCTGGTTGGATATTAGAGCTTGACCGTGGCGAAGGTATTCCATGGGAAGGTAACTACTCTTCTTGGCTTGAACAAAAAGATGCGCGCCTGCAGCAAGAACAAAAATCAGAAAAAGCGCGTCAAAAATCAATTGCGCAAGAACTTGAATGGGTTCGTTCAAACCCTAAAGGTCGCCAAGCTAAGTCAAAAGCACGTATGGCTCAGTTTACTGAAATGCAGCAATCTGATTACCAAAAGCGTAACGAAACTAACGAAATGTTTATTCCACCTGGCCCGCGTTTAGGCGACCAAGTACTTGAAGTAACTAATCTTCGTAAGAGCTTTGGCGATCGCGTTTTAATTGACGATTTAAGCTTTAGCATGCCAAAAGGTGCCATTGTGGGCATTATTGGCGCGAATGGCGCGGGTAAATCAACGTTATTTAAAATGATAAGCGGTGAGCAAGAGCAAGACAGCGGTAGCATCAGCGTTGGTGAAACTGTACACCTTGCGACTGTTGATCAGTTCCGCGACGGAATGGACGAAAGCAAAACTGTTTTCCAAGAAATATCAGACGGTCAAGACGTATTAAAAATTGGTAACTTTGAGTTCCCAAGCCGTGCGTATGTAAGTCGCTTTAACTTTAAAGGTAACGATCAGCAAAAGTTTGTTAAAGACCTATCAGGTGGTGAGCGTAACCGTTTACACCTTGCTAAGTTATTAAAAGCGGGCGGCAATGTGTTATTACTGGATGAGCCAACCAATGACTTGGACGTTGAAACACTACGTGCACTTGAGAACGCTATTTTAGAGTTCCCAGGTTGTGTAATGTGTATATCGCATGACCGTTGGTTCCTTGACCGTATTGCTACACATATTTTAGATTACCGCGATGAAGGTCAAATTAACTTCTTTGATGGTAACTACACTGAATACGAAGAGTGGCTTAAAAAGACATTGGGTGCAGCAGCAGCTCAACCTAAACGTATTAAGTACAAAAAAATTGGCTAATATTCACTGTAGCTAATTTATTACAGTAACACTAAGCCCTGCATTTATGCGGGGCTTTTTTATGCCACCAGTATTCTAAACACTTATTTTCTAGCATGTAGAGAATTACCCGCTATGATTAATTTATTATAAAAACAATAAGGCCAAGTTAGGTTATGCAAAATCGTCGTCAGTTTTCTCGTGTTTTATTTTCAACCGATGCACAAGTAATTTTTAATGATCATCAATACCCATGTAAATTACTCGATATATCTTTACATGGCGCGTTAATTACTAGATGTGACGCCTTTTCTAGCAGCACTAATACCAATGCAATACTGTGCTTTACACTCCCGCAAAGCGAAATAGAAATAAAAATGGAAGTTATGGTTTCTCATATAAAAGCAAACCACATAGGCCTAAAATGCCATTATATTGATATAGACAGTATTACGCATTTAAAGCGCTTAATTGAGTTAAATTTAGCCGATGACGAACTATTACATCGCGAGCTCGCTATGTTGATCCACGACACACTACAATAGACTCATTTAGATTAGTTGATTACCATAGAGCAAATTTTTTAACTTGTGCAAACATGATCTTAAATCCACATTTACCTTTAGTGTATCACCCCAATTACTCGTTTAGTTTTGATCCAAAACACCGCTTTGCAATGAGTAAGTTTGCACATTTATATGAGCATGTTGCAGAGCTTGGCTTAATTGGCAATAATCTAGTTGAGCCAATATTAGGCAAGCCAGGGCCACTTGAACTTGTGCATTGCGATAACTACATTCAAGATCTATGGCACAACCGCTTAAATGAAAAAACCATGCGTCGCATTGGCTTACCTTGGTCCCAAGAGTTAATGAATCGTACATTTACAGCCCCGCAAGGTACGCTGCAAACGGCTCGCTTAGCACTTCAGCACGGCATAGCGTGTCACTTAGCTGGTGGCACACATCACGCACATCATGACTTTGGTTCAGGTTTTTGCATGGTTAATGATTTAGCCTTTACTGCCGAGACGTTAATAAAAAGTGGCGAAGTGACTAATGTGCTTATTTTTGATTTAGATGTGCACCAAGGCGACGGCACAGCTGCAATGTTACAGCATCAACCCTATGCTTATACTTGTTCTATTCATTGTGAAAAAAACTTCCCCTTTAGAAAGTCCCCTAGTGATTTGGATATTGGCTTGGCCGACAATATGAAAGACGACGAATACCTCGCCATAGTAGACGACACCTTAAGTTATTTACTTAAAGAACTAAACCCAAGCTTAGTGCTTTACGACGCAGGCGTTGATATATGGCAAGACGATGGGCTAGGTAAATTAGATATCAGTTGGGATGGAATAGTCAAACGCGATCACTTAGTGCTTAAACGCTGCCTTGAGCACAACACGCCAGTAGCCACTGTGATTGGCGGCGGTTATGATAGAGATCACCTTCGTCTTGCTAAACGCCACGCAATTATAGTTGAGCAAGCCGCTCGCTTTTAATATGAAATAAAAATGTTAAATTCTCGTTCTTATTTAATACAGACAATAAAAACGAAAACACTATGACACAACTACTTACTGCTATCTCACTCTTTTTATTAAGTTTTACGGTACATGCGCAAGATCAAAACACAGATGAAGCGCATCCTCAATTGCCTACATTAAATTTACAAATGGCAGATGGCTCTATCATTAATACTCATGACTTAGTGGGCCAGCCTTATGTTTTGCATTTTTGGGCGACTTGGTGCCCATACTGTAAAAAGCTGCAACCCGCGCTTCAAAAAATAAACGACATGGGCTTAAAAGTTATTGCCGTGAGCTTTAAAGAAGATGACGATGCCACTCCCGCTAAAGCACTTTCAGACAGAGGGTATACTTTTAAAACAGCAGTAAAAGCGGACGCAATTGCAGCGCAATTAAGTATACGAGGTACACCGACTACCTTATTTATTGATAAAAAAGGCCGCGTTGTTTGGCTTACTAACACTTCAAACTCAGAAGATGCAAACCTGCATTTAAATGCGCGCACCTTACTGCATTCTATTAATGTAAAAACAAAGTAGCTTACTGTGTTTTTAACTGGCTCGGAGTTAAACCTGTCCAACGTTTAAATGCACGCCGAAAGTTAGGTATATCATAAAAAGCCAACTGCTCAGCGACTTGTTCATTTCGTTTAGCACATAAGGTAAGTAAATAAATCGCTTTATGCTTATTTTGAGCATCAATTAACGTTGAAAAGCGTACACCATTGAGTTTAAGTTTGCGCTTAAATGTTGCTGGGCTCATTGCAAAATGTTTGGCAGTAAACTCTAAATTGACACTTGGATAGGCATATAAGTACCGACAGACCGCTTCAATAAAAGTCATGCTGACTACATTTTGGTTATGTAACTGCGACTGAGCTTGCATAAAGCGTAATTGACTAGCATGCGGATTTTTGGCCCGTAACATGGTTTTATTTAATACCCAGCATGTACATGGCTTATCAAAACTAACCTTGAGTCCCAAATTATGTTCGTATTCTTGAATATGGCGAGGGCGCTTAAACGCAAAGTCAAACTGACAATGGGGATAACTTGCGCTTACTCGTTTAAGTAAACTATAAAATGCGGTGCTGTATATCTCTAAAACATAATGGTATAAATCTTCGTCGAGCCCGTGCGCGGGCTGAATATAAATATATAAATTATTGTTTTTAATATACGTTTGGCTAAATAACAAAGGCGCTAGCTGCATTCTTAAAAGCGATAACTGCTTTAATACTTGAGCTAAATTAGCGCTGTACATAAGGGTTTGTGCTTCAGCTCGTGTATCGTTAATTAGCTGGCTACCGAGTAAAAAGCCACTGTCGGTACTTTTCATCAATGACTTAAATTGTGCTAATAAACGCACCTGCTGAGAGATACTAAACGCATGCTGAAAATTAAGTAAATCTTGCTCAAAAATACCAGTCCCCCGCAACAGTTTATGTAAATCAATCCCTCGGTTCTGTGCCAGTTCTACAATTGTTGTGATAAGCCCTTGTGCGCTTAGGTACTTATCATTTTGATTAACAAAGGTGTGCACGTTGCGCTACTTTTTGTTGATGCTTTTTTTGCTGTAATTGGCTGTGCAACTGGCTTGTTAATGTCCGCGTGTTATTGCCTACATTTCCTTGTATTAAAGCTGTCGTTACATGCTGAAACCTTGCTTTTTTTGACGCCTCAACTTTAAATGCGCAGTACCTTAAAGCCCCTTTAATTTGCGCCATCAACTCTTTAGCTTGCTGCTCTGTAGTGGCTGGCATTAGCACCATAAAACAATCTCCCGCATAACGGCACACCACATCACTTAATCGGCAATTCATAAGTAATAACTCACTTATTTCACGCAGTAACCTGTCACCCTCACTAAAACCAAATTCATTATTAAAGTGCGAGAAATCACGTATATCAATAGCTCCTAACCAAAACGGCTGCGTGCTAATTAATTGCTCGTTAATTACTGAATCTAAATACTGCGCTTTATAAAGGCCTGTGACTGAGCATACTTTGTCGTGCTCACGTAAATGCACTTCGCGACGGCGTAACTGACTATTTAATACATATTGCTCTTGATGCCAGTAATACAAACCTACACTCGTTAATAGCATGCCTAGCGGCGCGGGCAGTGATTCAATCCAACTTAGCCATTGATGCGCAGGATGCATTAACCACTCATCAAGTAAATCGAGCGTGGCTGAAAACATAAATAGCCCGACACCAATCACCAAGTAAGTTGTTACTTTACTGGGGGGCCTAGATATTAATAACACGGAGATCCAAACAAGAGTCATTAATACAATGCCGCCCTCCCCCATAATATCGAGCCATTGAATATCAGCATACGTTTTAAGTTCACCTAAATAAGCACTTAAAAACACAGCACTTAAAAATAGGCTAATGATGGCGTTTGTTAATAGTCGGTGGCTGGTAAAGGGATTAAATCGCATGTGTTGTATCTTTTGTTTATAAATGAGTTTTAAAGTTAGTTCATATCAGTTTGTGTTAGCAGGGTCATATTAGCTCAGCTATATGACAACAAAATGATAGGGACTTTAACAACAGCGCTGCACAGTGCATAACGCATTGTTTTACTAGGAGTGCGAGAAGCTCAATAAGCTCTGCGTGTTGCTCAAACGTCACTAAATACGCGTGTTTAATACATACCTTGTCACATTTACGTCATCAAACAACCTTAGTTTGCTCGCCATACCAAGAAACAACCCTGTAATAACCAAGAGCAAATACAATGAAACACTTTAAAATAAAAGCACTGGTAGCCGCATTAGCATTATGTAATTTAACGGCGTATGCAGAAGATGATGTAAAAGAAACTAAAAAGAAAGACATTGAGGTTTCTGAAAAAATTGTTGTATATGGCGAAATTGGTTACAGAAATCGCTCAGACGAACTTGCACCCACTTTAGAGTATTCACAAGAGTACTTTCAACGCTTTGAACCGCTTACAGCCGGTGATGCTTTAAAACGCGTACCTAGCGTTACATTCTTATCGGATGTGCTTGAATCGGATGGTGCGCGGATGCGAGGCTTAAGCCCTGCCTATACTAAAGTGCTTATAAACGGTGAGGAAGTGCCTGGCGCGGGTGCCGACCGTTCATTTTTTGTTGACCGAATTCCGGCTGAGTTAATCGAACGCGTTGAAATAATTCGCTCATCAAGCGCGAATCGTTCAGCCGATGCGATAGCGGGCACATTAAATATTGTATTGCGCGATGGTTATAGCCTCGACGGCGGTTACTTACGTGTTGGTGGCTTACGTTATGACAATGGTGAGTTTAAAGAAAGTTTAGCGGGCGTATACGGTACCGAATTAGCCGGAGGGCGATTACTGCTTGGTGCAAATTTACAAGGACGATATAACCCAAAACAAAAAACCAGCCAGCGCTATGGCGATAGCCCAGAAAATAATAAAAACTATAGAACGGAAGAATTTGATAACCGAGAAGATCAATCTGATACGCGCGATGGCGACGACACATCACTTAACGCCAGTTACGAAATTATTTTTAATGACGACAGTCAGTTTAATATTAGCGCAATGTGGGTTGATACAGAGCGAACTGAAGATGAGCGCTCATTTGAATACAATGACCCCACTGCCACCAATAGCGATATTGTAAATGGTGGAAACTTAGAAACCGATAACGCCAATGTTAAGTATATCGATCAGACTAATTACAATATCAATACCGCTTATGAGTTCCCACTTCTAAACGGCACCAGTAAATTTAAGTTTGGGTTCGCCAAATTTGAAGAATCCGTCTATGAGCAAGAAGTAGAGCTAGATACCTCAGAGCTGTCTATGGTATTTGAAGAAGAACAAACTAAAAGCGCAATAGACGACAAAGAATGGACACTGCAATGGCAACATAGCCAGCCTTGGGGCGAAAATAAAGAAATTCAATTTGGTGCATTTTTACAAAGTAAAAAGCGTGACAGTGAAATTTTTGAATCGCAAAACGAGCGAGCGTTAGCCCTTACCCGCTGGGATCAATATGCGGCAACCCCACTAACACTCGCTACCTTTGACAGTGAATATGAAGCTGTTACTGGAGGCGTAAGTACCTTAGAAGAAGATCGCTTTGACGTGTTTGCACTTGTTAAACACCAAGATGATTTGTTTGCTTGGGAGCTGGGCGCACGTTGGGAGTCTACCAACTCAAAAATCAATGACAAAACTGTTGCTGTAACCGAAGATAACAATTATGACTTTATTCTTCCTTCTGCACATTTTCGTTATAACGTCACTGAAAATGGCCGTATTAGCGCATCAGTTGCACGTAGTTTACGCCGCCCTGAATTTGATTTTTTGACACCCGCACTTATCGAAAAAGAACTTGGCGATAACGACCAACTAGGTAACCCTGAATTAAAACCCGAATCAGCTTGGGGTATGGATTTAGGCTACGAATATCGTTTAGGAAAAAGTGGCGTTGTGGGTATTAATTTATTTTATCGCAAAGTAAACGACCTAATAGAAATAGCAAACACAGAACAACAAGGCTCTGAAGGCGAAGGCACGTTTGTACTGCAACCACGCAATACGGGGGACGGTAATGTAAAAGGGATTGAACTTGATTTATCGACACCACTTGGCGCATTTAATATGCCTAACACTGGCGTGTTTTTAAACTATTCGTGGCTTGATAGCGAAGTCACTGACTTTTTTGGGGATCGCAAATTTAATGACCAATCAGACTACGTGTATAACATAGGATTTATTCAAGATTTACCGAAGCTTAGAGCGGCTTTTGGCGCAACTTATCGTAAGCAAGGTGATGCTTATGGACGCATTGTAGGTGAGGAAGTAACAACGTCTTACAGTGCCGATTTTGAAATTTTTATAGAAAAACGCTGGGAAGACATAACGCTGCGCTTAGTAGGCTCAAATCTACTTGATGCAAGTAAAGACGAAACCTTTAATAAGTTTGATACCGTTGATGAACAGTTTAGTAGACGCTTTGATGAGTACGAAATTGAATCTGAAGAAGCGGGTCCTGTTTATCAAATAATGCTGCGTTACGCGTTTTAAGTAAATTTGTTAAGTGGTGCTCATCAAATAGCATCAGTTAACATGGGAGAGTAACCATGATTAAAAAAACATTATTGCTAATCGCACTTAGTCTATGCCCCATTCAATGTGCATTAGCAAACGTAACCTATACCAACGCGGTATACGAGCAACAAAAGATAGCTGATTTGAGCGCACTACCTAAAAGTTTGAATTTTACGGTAATAGGTGATTGGGGTCATAATGGCCATTTTGATCAAAAAGAGGTCGCCCACCAGCTAGAAATAGCGATGTATCAAACGGATGGAGATTTTATTATTTCAACCGGTGATAACTTTTACCCCAATGGCATTGCAAGTATTAACGACCCACTTTGGCAAAGTGCATACGAAGATATTTATCACGGCCCTCACACATTTGAGCCTTGGTATGTGGTGCTGGGCAATCACGACTATTTAGGTAACGCACAAGCACAACTTGATTACAGCAATAAAAGTCAGCGCTGGAATTTACCTGCACGCTATTACAGCAAAACCTTTACTTTAAAAGATGGCGAGCAAGTATTAATGGTATTTTTAGACACTAATCCATTAAATCCAGAATACAAAACACGCGAAAAATATAAAGCAACACAAGCGCAAGACGGCCAAGCACAATTAACATGGCTGAATAACCAATTGGCTACCAGCAAAGCACGCTGGAAAATAGTTATAGGCCACCACCCGCTTTATAGCAGCGGTAAACGTTATGGACTAAATGAAAAATTGCGTAATTTACTTGAGCCTATACTTGAGCAAAATGGTGTTCAAGCATACATAGCTGGGCATGAGCATGATCTTCAACATAACCAGACAAAAAGCAGTAAACTCGCGCATTTTATATCCGGCGCAGGTGGCAAAATACGTAATGTAAAACAACGTAAATTTACGCGTTTTGCAGAAGCCACACCAGGATTTTTGAGCTTTTCAATAAACGATAAAGTACTAAAAGTAACCGCTATAAATTATAAAGGCGAAGTGCGTTATAGCACCCAAAAGCGCTTTGACCAATAAAGGGTAATACCATGAATTTTAAATTAAAAACACCTCTTAGCCTAATTGTAAGTGGCCTAGTATTTAGCGCGTTAAGTGCTTGTAATAATAGCGTTACTACGCATTCAGCGGTACAAAATACAGCGTCCCAAGCTGTCATTGATAATACTGAGTTTGGTCCAACAAATAATATGCAAGGATCACAAGCTGCATGGTTAAGTAATAATAACTGGTTACTAACAAGTAAAAGCAAAGGTTTGGTGATTGCTGATAGCACAACGCAACAAAGTAATATTATTAAAAAAGGTAACTTTGAAGCGCTTTCTATTAGTCAATTAACCGCGAGCTCGTTTTTAGTCGCTACAATCGATAACAACCAAGATAACGTAATTATATTCAAACTAGAACAACATAAAACTAGCTGGAAAATCACTGAGGTTACACGTATCGCAACGCCACAAGCGCGACCAGATACAGTATGCTTATTTGCAAATAAAGAAACTGGGGCAATATCAGCATTTGTACCCGATGTACGCGGATTAATTACAGAAACCATTATTTTTAATACCATAAATAATAAAGCGCTTAATATAAATGTACGTGAATTTTCAGGCGTAAATGAAGCGTCTGGCTGTGCGGTAAGTACGGCGACTAATACTTTATTTGTAAGCGAAGGCGAAATAGGTATATGGGCAATAAATGCCAATGCTGAATCGAAAGCAAATAAAAAGCCAATCGCTTTAGTGGCGCCTTTTGGTGCACTAAACGCCGAGCTGGGTGCCCTATCAACGTCATCTGATGGGATGATTTGGTTTACCAGCACCGAAAATAATCAAGTCTATGCGTATGATCCAATCAGCAAGGCTTTAAAAAACTGGACGCTAAGCGGAGGCTTAAGCTTGGAGTCGGTAGCAATAAATTACACAAGCAATAGCACTGCAACTGCCATATTATATAACGACGAAACGGGTGTTTATATGCAAAGCTCGCTACCTGTAACGCCTATTAATAACTCATTAAAAACAAACGTACAATCAATCACTAAAATTAAAGCCAGCGCACAAACGACTCCCGTGAAAGCTTTTGGTGATGCAGCAGACGATCCAGCAATTTGGATCAACCCTAAAAACACAGCAAACAGCTTGATTTTAGGCACAGATAAACGCCGTGGATTAATGGTGTATAACCTTAATGGCAAGCTTGAACAGTCACTTGAAGTGGGCCGTTTAAATAACGTTGATCTGCGCCAAAATAACACTATTAAAAACAACACAAATACATTAATAACGGCCAGTAACCGTAGCCTTAATAGTATTAGTGTATTTACCGTACAAGCCAGTAACAATATAAAACATATCACTGATATTCCAACTAATCTTAATGAAATTTACGGTTTATGTATGTATTCATCAGGCACTGGTAATTATGTATTTGTAAATGATAAATCAGGGCTTTATCAGCAATATAAACTTAATGAAAATGGCGATAATATTACCGGTAAACTAGTTCGTGAGTTTAGCTTACCCAGCCAACCTGAAGGCTGTAGTGCCGATGATAAACTAGGGCAATTATTCGTAGGCGAGGAGGATGCTGGCATTTGGTTTATTGGTGCAGAGCCAACGGCAGGAATAACGCCCACTTTACTGCAAACAGTAAACGAGCAGCTCATTGATGATGTTGAAGGCATGGAGATTTATCATGGCGACAAAGCCCGTTACCTAGTTGTTTCGAGCCAAGGTGATGACAGTTATGTGCTTTATAAAATAAATGGTGATGATCAGGGCGTTACAGCACCAAGTTTAGAGTTTGCGGGAAAATTTAGCGTTATAAGTGATTTGTCTCGCGGTATTGATGGCGTATCAGAAACCGATGGATTAACCGTTACGGCTAAACCCTTACCAGGTTATCCTGAGGGCATTTTAGTTGTACAAGATGGCTATAACCGACTACCTCAACAACCGCAAAACTTTAAAATAATAGATTGGCGAGAGGTTAAAAAAGCAATTAAGTAGTGCTTATTTAACCTGAACTCTCGTTAAGATATTTATATCCTGTAGTTCAGGTTATTTATTCAGATATTTAAAAGGCTCATACGAGCCTTTTTTATACTATAATTTAAGCCTATAAATTGATTGAGATAATTATGCGCCTATTGTTTACTTTGTTACTAATAACGATAAGTAGCTTTACTCTAGCAGAAGAAGAAAAAGTAGAGCTTCCGCCGGTCGATCCCGCATATAATGCTGAGCACGCTATGGTATTAATAAATCAAAACTCGAGTGTTTTTGCCGTTAATTTGCCAGGCTATGAGCTCCCTCATGATGTGCAAGTCGTTTATAAAGTGGATGTTTCTGATGTTCCTTTTTTGGACTTAGTCAGAGATGCAGAGCTAATTACAATTAAGCCACAACCATTTAATATTCAACGTTTAATACGAGGCGAAGAAGTCACAATTATTGCAGATGTTTATGATGGTGATTATCGGCAAGGTGGTAATAAGCTCTACACAAATAAATCGATAGTCCTGAGTAAACAGCTTTACGCGAGAGAGTTAACCGATTTAAGTGAACCATCACAATGGCAAGAATACGATATGATCACGCTAAATAATGATGGTCGTATATACATTCATAAAATAACAAAAGCACCGAGTTTCAATCATCTAATTTTTGTAGATTTAAAAAATGCCTGTTTGCAGATGATCCGCACTTCAAAGCTCGTCCCACCTGATAGCGAACTAAACTATAAATTTGTAAACTGTGGCACCTTTAAGCCCCTTTATTACAATGCGGATGATTTTAAAAAATAGTTATACCAATCTGCTTATATATGGGGTCTATTTGACGTTAAGAAAATTACGCTAGAACTAGGCAAAAATTTTTGTATCTAGTTGTTCTAAATAAAAAATTTTTAACGACGTTATAGTGCAATTTAATTCGTTAAATTGATCAAAGATTTATGCAGGTTGGTATTATAC
>NZ_PNDU01000280.1:0-1068 GCF_005886635.1 Pseudoalteromonas sp. S558
CGTAACCGCACAACATGCAAGCTTGGCAAGCGACTCACATATCGTTAATAACGCCAATTATTACGGCTATAACCTGCAAGGTAAAATTACCCGTGCCCACAACGCACAATCAACCTTAAAGCAGCAGTTTGATAAAGGCGGGCGGTTACTGCATGCCGAGCAAGTACACAATCAGCAACAAGCGCATACCCTAAAGTACAGCTACGACGACTACGGCAGGCGCCAAACACTGACGCTGCCAGACTCAAGCACGCTTAACTACAGCTACAATAAGTTTGGTCAGCTAAGTGCTATTCACTTACAGCAAGCCAACAGCACAGCGAATGATTCAGCTAGCGCAGCACAGCCGCTTGTAACCTTAAGTTACGACAGCCAAGGCAATATTCAAACGCAAAAGTTTGGTAATGACATAACCCTTAATCAACAGTTTGATGTATTTAACCGTTTAACACAGCAACAGCTTACACACCCAGCGCAAACATTATTTGATACCTGTACGTACAACTACGACAGCATCAACCAGCTGATTGCCCGTAAAAACGAAGGTGTAAGCAGCCACAATATCAATTTTGAATACAACAGCCTCGGGCAGTTAATACAACAAACACTGGCAACCTCAAGTACTGATACAACCACACACTACCAGTGGGATAGTTTTGGTAACCCGCAAAGCCAAACAGTGCAATCAAGCACAAGTGATGCAGACAGTAGTGAGCAAAATACTACAAATACTGATGCCAGCTCTTCTATTGATTTAACACGCGCAACCCATAGCGAATACAAAGAGTTAGCGCCAAATAGTAGTAAAAGTAGTAGTAAAAACAGTAGCAACGCTGACTCAGTAGTAAACAATGAGTGCACTAACAACACCACAATAAACAGTGCCACCGACGCAGACCGCCTAACTCACTTTGGCGACAGCGACTTTCATTATGATGAGTTTGGTAACCAAATACGCGAAACCGGCAAAGGCATTAAAACCCGCCGTGAATATAACGCGTTTAACCAATTAAGCTGCTTTAATAACAACGGCACGCTCACGCAATACGACTACGACCCACTCGGGCG
>NZ_PNDU01000281.1:0-2850 GCF_005886635.1 Pseudoalteromonas sp. S558
TTCTCTAACCAGAGTTCAGGTTAAATTGTACTCAGAATGCGTTCAGCTATGATGGTTAATAATTTGCCACTGTATACGAAATGTATTAGCGATTTAAATATCAGGGAGAGAACATTGAAAGTACTTAAGTGGATTTTAATTGGAGCTGTAGCTTTACTAATTATAGGCTTACTAATTCCTGAAAAAATAATGATACCGGTACAAGGGGCAACCGCTAAAGATTGGAACCATAATACGTTTTGGTATGAGCCTTGGGGTAAATCGGGTGTGCACAAAGGAATTGATATTTTTGGTACAAAAAATACACCCGTAGTTGCCTCTACAAGCGGTATTGTTATATTTGCAGGTGAGTTAAGCCGAGGAGGTAAAGCGGTTGCTGTACTTGGGCCTAAATGGCGAGTGCACTATTTTGCACATTTAAATGAGTACAGTGTAAGTGCTGGCGATACAGTGAACATAAACAGTCAAATTGGTTTACTTGGCGATACTGGAAATGCTGCGGGGAAACAGCCCCATGTGCATTATTCTATTTTATCATTAGTGCCCATGCCTTGGCTTTTTACAACGCAAAATCAAGGCTGGAAAAAGATGTTTTTTTTAAGCCCGCATAAAAAATTAACGATTAAGTAACCATTGTATCGACTATAAATGACCTTTTAAATTTAGCTGTTAATTCCCTATAAAATGGGCTTAACAGCTTTAAAGTAATAAATTTTAATTGTTAATACTGATTTATTCGTTTACTGCATTGCTACTGCGAGCTGGTGGTATAAACCAATACCAACAATCACATTAAACGGAAAAGTAACGCCTAGTGAACTGAGCATAGCAAGGCCAATATCGGCTTTAGGAATGGCTGCCTTTATAGCAGCGGGAGCTGCTATATAAGAAGCGCTTGCTACCAAACTTCCCAATATAACTACCGACCCTAACTCTAAATTTAAAAGTGTGCCTACCATGACACCAATAGTGCCTAAAAATAATGGCGTGATAATAGCAAATACTGCTAGTTTCCACTGTTTCCAGGGAATAGGGCGTAGAGTTTGTGCTGCGACTAAACCCATCTCCAGTAAAAATAACGCAAGTACGACCTTAAAGCTGCTGGTTAAAAGGCTGGTTACTTGGCTGCCTTGCACCGTGCCGTACATCATGCCGATAACGACACCGCCTACGAGCAAAATGACACTTTTATTAGTAAGTGTTTCATGCCAAAGCGCTTTTAACGACAGTTCACTTTTTTGGCTGTTTTCTTTATCAAGCCTTCTGTAAAGCAGTAAACCAACGATGATTGCAGGGAGTTCTAGCATAACTAAATACAGAGTTACTTCTGCACCGACTACTAATTGAGCTGTCTCGGCATACGCAAGCGCTACCGCAAAGGTACCTGCACTTACTGAGCCGTAATGTGCGGCAATACTTGCGCTATTAGCAACAGAGAGTTTAATTACGTATTTTAAAATTGGATAAAGCATAAGAGGAATAAGTGCACCAAGCAACATTACCGAGCCCATTTCGGGTAGCAGTTGCCAGCTTAGATTACCGTGCAGTACCATACCGCCTTTAAGACCGATTGTTAACATGAGCAATAGGCTTAAGGTTTCGTAGGTTGCTTTTGGAATAGCAAGATCAGAACGTAAAATACCCGCTACTAATCCTAAAATAAAAAACATAACAACAATATCTGGCACAGGTGTTCCTTACTAAATCATAAATTAAGAGGCGCTATTGTAGATAAAACTTTGTATAGTAAATAATAAAATAAACAATACACATGTATAGATAAATATCTATGGAGGTGATTTTGGATTTACGGCATATCTCATTTAGGTTACTTGAAGTATTTATGAGCGTAGTAAAAACTGGCTCAATTAGCGAAAGCGCAAGGCGTTTACATTTAACGCAGCCAACCGTATCGCTGCAAATAAAACGATTACAAGAGGCCGTGGGTGAGCCACTAGTGCTTATGCAGCAACAAAAGTTACATGTTACTGATGCTGGGTTTGCGTTATTTAAAACCTGCCAGCAGGTGTTTGGGCATTTTGAAGACTATCAAGACTTCTTAACCGAGCTTAATGGTGGAGCGCGCGGCCGCTGTAAAATAGCCATGGTTAATACAGCGCAATATATTTTACCAAAATTGCTAGGTCCTTATAGTAATTTACATCCGCATGTTGAACTCCCTCTTGAAATAGGCAACAGGGCAGAGGTACTTGATAGATTTGAGCGAGGGGAGGATGATATTTATGTATTTAGTCATCCGCCGTCGCTTGAACACGCACAAGCTGCGCGCTTTTTGCATAATCCGCTGGAATTTATAGTGCCACTAAGTCATCCATTAGCTCACGTAAAAGCCGTTAAATTAGCTGAACTAATGCAGTATCGCTTTTTACTACGAGAAAATGGTTCAGCAACACGGATGTTATTTGAAAGCGAGTTACAAAGCCGAGGATTAGTGCTAAATGACTCCGTACAAATGGCCAGTAATGAAGCAATACGGGTAGCGGTAGCGTCAGGCATGGGTATTGCAGTTTTATCACGCCATGTACTTGCAAAAGATGATACAAGCTTTAAAATTTTAAACGTAACCGACACCCATTTAGCGAGTCATTGGTATTTTGTGATGCGCACCGACAGGCACATATCGCATGCGGCACGTAATTTTTTAAAGTTTGCGCAGCAGCACGTAGAACAATATTTAGATACGCAATGGGTACGTAATGAATTACATAAGTTAAATTTAAAGTAGAGTAACTAGGGCCTGGTTATCTTTCGAGGTTAAATTTGCAGCAGACTGCTTGGTATTTAGGCAAAGCAGAGCCTATGGTGTGTGGTATTCCCCATAAATAGGCG
>NZ_PNDU01000282.1:0-778 GCF_005886635.1 Pseudoalteromonas sp. S558
CAGCTATGGTTTGTTTATCAATAAAAATAAATAAAAAAAACGAGTTAATCTACAGGCTCGTTGTAGATTTAAACTCAATTGCATAAAAAAGCCGTCTCAAGTGAGACGGCTAAACAATCAAGGGGAACTAAGGTTAAACAGGGTTTATTTATCTTCGATTAAATGACCTTGCCCTATCTCTATTTTACGAGGTTTAAGCGCTTCTGGTATTTCACGCTGAAGCTCTATAGTAAGCAAACCGTTAGCTAGGTCGGCACCAAGCACTTTTACATGGTCGCCAAGCTGAAACTTACGTTCAAAGTTGCGCTCTGCGATACCTTGATGAATAAATTTACGCTCTTTGTTGTCATCTTTATTGGCTTTAATACCAGCCACTTTCAATGTGTTGTTTTCTGACTCAATGGTCAATTCGTTATCACTAAAACCAGCAACGGCCATAGTAATTCTGTATCTGTCTTTATCGAGAGCTTCAATGTTATAAGGAGGAAAACTTGGCTGCTTGTCTGTACTTGCCGCCGCATCCATAAGTGATGCTAAATGTTCGAAGCCGATGAACGAACGATAAAGTGGTGATAAGTCTACTGTACGCATAATAATATCCTCATGTTTAAGCGATATTTTGCAAGTGCTTTTCCGTAGAACAAGCGCTAGCAAATATTAGTTAATAATATAAATTTCAATTGTTTAAGTTTAATTTAGGACCCATCAGGCGCCCTACTAAACTATATATGGACGGTAAAAATGTTTTCAAGTAAAAAAATTAAATAATTTAAAAATA
>NZ_PNDU01000283.1:0-11242 GCF_005886635.1 Pseudoalteromonas sp. S558
TATCTAGTTGTTATAAATAAAATATTTTTAACGACCTTATAGTGCAATTTAATTCGTTAAATTGATCAAAGATTTATGCAGTTTGGTATTATTATCCAGAGTTCAGGTTAACTAGGTTATCCCTACATATAACTATTGCTACCTACAAAAAAGGGGCTTAAAGCCCCTTTTTAAATTGCTGTAAAACGCTAAACACTTAAACTTTAAAGTAACTAATATACTTTTTGAGTGTGCCCGACAGATCCGCTAATGCCACCGCTTCTTGTGCGTTACTATTTAACGACATACTGGTTTCTTTCGACATATTAGCAATTTCTTCAACGCCGGTACTTATTTGTGCCACGGTAGCTACTTGGGTTGATGTTGCCTCAACAATTTCCAGCACGTTATGTAATGAGTCGTTAGCTTGTTGTTGTATTTGATGGAGTAACTCGTTTGCTTCGTGGGTAAGCGTTAAACCATTTTCTACTTGCGGTACTGTGGTTTCCATCGCGGTTACCGATGCTTGCGTGTTTTCTTGTACTTGCAAAATCATTTTTTCAATATCGCCCGTTGCATCGCCAGTACGCTGAGCAAGTTGCCTTACTTCATCAGCAACTACTGCAAATCCACGACCAGAATCGCCCGCTCTGGCGGCTTCAATCGCGGCATTAAGTGCTAATAAATTAGTTTGATCAGAGATACTGCGGATCACACTTAAAATATCACCGATATGCTTTACGTGCTCTTGCAGTACATTTACTTGGGTAACTGTTGCTTTTACCGTAACAGAAATCTGCTCTATCTCAGCCGCCACTTTTTGTACCGCTGAACTCCCTTGCTGAGATAACTGCGCTGTAATTTTTGAATTGTCTTCAGTTTGTTTGACTGAGCCGGCAACAGAATTAATGCTTCTGCTCATCTCCTCTAAACTACTCACAGCTGAATTTATATACGTCACTTGTGTGTCGGCAGCGCTAAGTGCTTGTTGAGAACCCGATGCCACGCTTGCAGAGTGGGTCGATAGCTCTTCAGATGAATTAATTATACTATCGACAATGGTTTTTAATTTACTTTGCATTACGCCTACAGAGGCCATCATGCTATTAGGGCAACACGAATGAACATCTGCGGTTAAATCGCCTTGGGCAATAAGTGCAATTACTTCTGCGGCTTCTTGCGGCTCGCCACCTACCGAGTTTCTGATCTGTTGGCTAATAACATAGGCAACGCCGGCACCGATTAAAGTGGCAAGCGTTGTTAATAAAATCATCCATATTCTAAATGAGCTAGCTACTTCGCGGGTCTCGATAGTTGTCATTTGATTTGCTTGTTCTTGCAAGTTTATAAACTGGTTTATGGTATTAAGCCATTGTGTAAATGCTGGGCGGGCATCTGTTAATAATACGCTCGACGCTTGATTTAAATTACCTGCTTTTTTTGCACTTATTATGGTTTTGATTAAAGGCTGAGTACGTTGCTCTATTTGATTGATTTTTTTAATTAGTGAGCGTTCTTCATTGGACATATTGGCAGTGAGTTGACTCATGGCACGACTTGATGTTTGATAAAAAGCGTCTAGTTCTTCTATATCATTAAAAACTGTACTTAAGTCACTTTGGTCAGTTATTAAAACAACATCACGAACGGCAATTGCTCTGTCGTGTACACTCCCTCTATAATTTATAGCGTAACGTTGCTTTACTGAATTCACATCGGTCATTTGCGTAATATTGTTATTAATAAGGCTAACGCGTGAAATTCCGATAATTGTTAAAATAAGCATCATCGATAAGATCACACCGAACCCTGTGGCTAAGCGCATATTTATGGTCATGGTTTGTTCCAAATGTGAGAAGTACTGACTTTGTAGGCCACCAGTACAATTAAGAAAATTTTATAATAATTAGTCCATTATGCACTATAGGAACAGTATTTAGCACAACAATCCGCTTTTTTTGTAAAATATATGTATATAAAATGAGGGCCTGTTCACCTTTCAGGATTAAAATATGTTCTATTAGGTGGCGATTTAATTGCAGAGCTATAAAAAAAAAAAAGAGGCCTAAGGCCTCTTTCAGTTATCTGTGCTATGCCATTGACTAGTCGTATTTGGCTTCAAGTTCGTCAGCCGTATGAAATTTTTCATGACTTCGTAACTGTTCATCGTATTTAACCAGGTTTTTAAAGTGCGCTAATTGACCTGAGTTTTTAACAATTTCAACAATAAACGACATCATAAAATCGGCGCCGGTTAAGGTGTCGCCCACTAAATAACGTTTACCTTCTAGGCGGTCGTTAAAGTAGCTAATTACTTTAGCTGTTTCAGCGTCTGCATAGCCCTCTAAAAACTGTGTTTTAGCACCGTCTTTTAGTACAAACATTTTAAGTAAAAGCGGTAAAATTGCTGAGCTTTCTGCAAAGTGCAGCCATTGCTGGTAGTCAACGTAATCAGCTGTGCCTGCTTGTGGAGCAAATTTGCCATTACCATATTTAGTAATAAGGTAGTCGGTAATAGCGCCTGATTCGGTAACAATTAAGCCGTCGTCTTCAATTACCGGCGACTTACCAAGCTGATGAACATGCTTTAGTTCGTCAGGAGCTAGGAAGGTGTCTTTATTGCGCTGATAAGCGACAATTTCGTAATCAACATCTAGTTCTTCTAAAAGCCAAATTATGCGTTTAGAACGTGATTTATTTAAATGGTGTAGTTTGATCATGTCTGTCCTTGCAGGCTTATAAAGTGCGATACTTAATAAGCCGTTTAAAATTAAAGTGGGTTATTAATTTTAACCACAGTTTTACCAAAGTTTTTACCGCATATCATATCGTTGAACGCGCCTACTGTATTTTCGATGCCTTCTACCATGTGCTCACGGTATTGAATTTTTCCATCTTGTAGCCATTTTTGCATGTCTTGTGCAAACTCGTCGTAACGATGGCCGTAATCATCAAAAATAATAAAGCCTTGCATTTTAATACGCTTAGTAAGCAGTTGGCCCATTAACATACCTAAACGGTCTGGACCCTCTGGCAAACTCGTTGCGTTATATTGCGATACTAAACCGCACAGTGGTACGCGTGCGGCTGTGTTAAGCAAAGGTAATACGGCGTCGAATACTTTTCCGCCCACATTTTCGTAGTAAACATCAATACCCTTGTCGCAGGCTTTTTCTAGTTGCGCAGCAAAGTCATCTGCTTTGTGATCAATACACGCATCAAAGCCTAGCTTTTCAACTGCGTGGGCACATTTTTCGCTACCGCCAGCAACGCCCACTACATTACAGCCTTTAATTTTAGCTATTTGACCAACCGTTGCGCCCACTGGACCTGTTGCGGCTGCGACTACTACGGTTTCACCTTCTTTTGGTGCGCCAATATCAAGCAAGCCCATGTAAGCTGTAAAACCAGGCATACCCATTATACCTAACGCGTACGAAGGGTTTGTAGGCTCTTTTCCTAATTGCATTAAGCCTTCGCCGTTGGTAATGGCGTAGTCTTGCCAACCTGTGTAGGCAAGAACCCATTCGCCTTTGCTAAACTTATCGTTTTTAGACTCTTCTATTTGGCACACTGTCGCACCAACCATGACATCGCCAATATTGACAGGATCAGCGTACGACTTTGCATCGCTCATACGGCCACGCATGTATGGGTCTAATGATAAATAAATAGTACGCAATAACACTTCGCCATCTTTTAATGCAGGAAGCTCTACCGTTTTTAATTCAAAGTTTTCATTGCTGGGCGCGCCGTGTGGGCGTGATTTAAGAGTAAGTTGGCGACTAGTTGCAGACATAAAATCTCCTATTAATATAAATAAACTACTTATCGAATGTTTACGCTTTTGAAATCGTGTTCAGCTAAACAAGAATGCGCGAATAAGCAGTATGAATATGTACAATGCGTACCTTAATACAGGAGTTTTGGGCGGATGGTTGATAATTCAACCCTAATGAGTGGAGTATTTATTCTAATTCGAATTTTAAAGCTGAGCTTTAAGTAGTAAGTACCTCTATTACTTTGTTTTAAAGTCCTCTAATATAAGCAAGATATGATACCTGTTTAAGATACCTTTATGCACCCACACATAGCTGCCCTTTATAATAGTGCCCAAAAGCCAAGCCGTTTAATTATTGGTTTAATGAGTGGCACCTCGTTAGACGGACTCGATGTAGCGCTTTGTAGAGTAACGGGCGCAGGCTTAAATACACACATTGAGGTTTTAAATTTTACCACCGTTGATTACAACGACGATTATAAAACTAAAATAAAACAGGTATTTGCTAAGCGAGAGTGCGATTTAGAACTTGTGACTTTACTGCACCCGTGGGTAGGTAAGCATCATGGCACACTAGTTAATCAGTGCTTAACTAAGTGGAATATAAACCCAGCCGATATAGACGTAATAGCCAGCCACGGGCAAACAATTTATCACTGTCCGCAGTCGCAGCATAATCATAAAGACTTTAATAACGGCACCTTACAAATTGGCGACAGCGATCAAATAGCGGTTACTACCGGCATTACTACTATTGGTGATTTTAGGCAAAAACACATAGCTGCAGGAGGTGAGGGCGCACCACTGGCGGTATATGGCGATTATCTGTATTTTTCGAGCGCAGCCGAAAACCGTATTTTGTTAAATATGGGGGGGATAGCGAATCTCACGTACCTACCTAAATGTGGTAACGCAAGCGCGGTATTTAGCTCAGATATTGGCCCTGGTAATACTATTATGGATGCTTACGTGCAGCGTTATTTTTGTGATATGCATTACGATAATGATGCTGCGCTTGCAAAAGCCGGTACGCAAAATAAATTGCTGTTAGAAGCGCTATGCGACGATGCATTCATTAATCTCAGCATGCCTAAAACCACAGGGCCTGAGGTATTTAATTTAGCGTATTTAGATACGGCTCAAACTCGTTCAAATACACATAACTTACAACATGACGATATAATGGCAACGCTTAATGCATTTACTGCTCATGTTATTAGCAAAGCAATAAACGAATGTGTTAAAAACGCGCCAAACTGTGTGGTATATGCAAGCGGCGGCGGAATACACAACCCATTATTAATGGAGCAGCTACAGGCGTTTTGCCCTACTGTAAAAGCGTTTAAAAATACCCAAGCACTCGGAATCGATCCAGATGCTAAAGAAGCTGTACTATTTGCTATTTTAGCAAACGAATGCCTAGCAGGAGAGCAACAGCACCTAAATAATACAACGCAAGGTATTGCTGGCGTTACTATGGGCAAAGTAAGCTTCGCTGATTAATAACTTATCAGTGTTACAGGAGTGCAATCAGCATTAAAACAGTGATAAAAACGTAGATCCCATACTCGTAAAATAGCGACGAATACCTTGCGGTTTAGTGCGCTCTACATTAATAAATGGTGCGCAGTAACCTTGTTTAAATGCCTTAATATGCATATCAAATTGTAAGCTGTTTTTTAAAGTTGCGTGCTTACCATGCAGCATCAATTGCATTACAAAACACTGGCTTTGTGTAATTTTACTCAAAGTAAGATTTACGACACCTCGTTCAAGATCCGCATTCGTTAACGTGTGCTCAGTAAAATACTGCGCGCCACGAGCACTTGGATGTGTAGCGCTAAGTGAAATAGTATCATCTTCATGCGCTGCATCAGGCAGCATGCATTGCAGCGCAATGTTATGTGTTTCATTGGCTTGTAACGAAAGCTTTTCGTATTCCATGGTGTGGCTCATGGCCGCAGACATTGGATCTTCAAATGATTGCAGCGCAAATGTTAGTTGCACTAAAGGTGTGCTCATCTTACTTTGTCTTCTTGAGTCTATATATTTATCGGATAGAAATTATCCACTATCAAGATTACAGAATTATGACTCTGATAGTATAAAAACTACGCATTAAGTTGATTTGATCAAAAAGGATCTTTCTTGTCCTAGTTTGGAATCATTTCTCAGGCATCAGTAATAGAGAATCATATCCAGCAGGGCTAGAGAGGAGCTGGCAATATGTCTTATTTGGGCTTTGCTACTCGGATTTAGAATTGCATCCTAAGTCATAAATAAGTTTAAATATCAGTTTGTTAAATCTAATTAATAAAGGGGGCCACTATGCATATCGCGATTATGGGTTTACGTTTGAGTACTTGCAAGACGATCATGAGTGAAAGTCGTACATTGAGTAAGTTAGTTGTTTTATTAATCCAAACTCTGTTTAACAAAATATACTAAGCAACCTATGGATAGCTAGATGCAATAGCTATGTTTGCATCTTTATACAAACATGAGTTCACTTACCTTTTTGAAAACTTATCAAGCTTATTCGCTATGGCGTCAATACAAACTTTTACGCTTAAAGGCAGATGTTTTTCGTAGGGATATAATGCATAAACATGATTTATTGGTAAGGTTAAATGGGGAAATACTTCAACTAAAGCAGGTTCAACTGAACTCAACTGAAAATCAGGTATTAAGCCAATACCTGCGCCCTCTTTTATTAAGGCTAAACAGGAATAAAAAGAATTTGATCTACATTGTGCCGTTGCTTCAAACACAATAAGCTTACCTTGATTATCACTAAATTCATGGCTGATTCTCTTACCTTGCCACGTATTAGCTATGTACATAGCGTTATTTATATCTCCTTGTGTAACAAGGTTATGGCGACCACAAAGTACGTCTCGGAATTGACCTATTCTGCGTTGCTTAATATTACTTGTTTGAGATCGCCCCACCCTGATCGCTAAGTCGATATTATCAGACATTAAATTAAGATGATCATCACCGCTTATAAGCTCAGGTTTAAGCAATGGATATTTCTTAAGCAAATCACCAACAGCGGGGGCAATAACAACATCCATTAACGCATTAGGCGCAGTAATTTTAATATTCCCTTGCGGCACTTCTACTGAATTTTTTGCTTGCTTCCAAGCAATATCAGCAATTTTATTCATTTCTCTACATGATTGATAAAATGCCTCTCCTTCGTTAGTAAGTATGTGCTTCCTTGTTGTGCGTTTAATTAACAACACACCAAGTTCTTGTTCTAGCAACTTTAAGTGCTGACTAACAACCGATTTTGATAATTGGAGCGCTTGCGCAGCATTGGTGATCGATCCGGTTTCAACGATATGGGCAAATATCGACATATGACGTAATTGATTCATGATTATTGTCCGTAAAAAAAGAACTATTAATTCTATTACCTTTGTATATAGATGCAAACAATAGTTCTATTATTTATTCACAAGATAACAATGAGTAAGCAATCATGAGAAAGACAGTTTTAGCATTATGTAAAGAAGGTTCAGAGTCTTGGAAAGTGGCTTTTAATAATAAAGATGCTGCTGGTTGCGCGCAGCAATATACTAAAGATTCGGTAATGACAGCCAAGCCGATTGGTGTATTTGAAGGAATAGAAGACATTCAAACTTGTTGGCAAAATATTATCGACCAAGGTTTTGCTAATGTTGAGTATACGAATATTAAGTGGGAAGCTGCTGGTGATAATGGTTATATTCTATCGTCTCAATGGACAATGAATAAAGCCTTTGGTGTTGTTCATAAAGAGCATTGGGTGATTGATCATGACGGTAAAGCTCGTATGATTTCTGATGAATTTGAAATACTTGGCGAGAGATAAATAAAAGAAGAAGTTAGGATGACATCTACCTAATTATTACAGAAATTGTCAATGAGACGACAGCTGTTTATTAAAAAAGGGTAAAACGACTCTGCTGCATTGAGCCTGCTTTCCTTTTAATAAAGTACAAAATATTGCAAACAATAAAGGTATGAACAAATTGACCTTGCGGGGTTAAATGAAAGTGAATACCTTTACTCCACACTGCGGTAATTGTACTGCTTTGTTTATAATAGTGAAAGGCTATAAAGCACGAGGTATTGAAAAGGGTAAGCTCCTATCTCCCAAATAACCCACTCAAACAGCTGTAATATTTTCCAAATGCCAACTAAAACAGCACTGAATCCTCTTTTAATATTTCACGTAAAACTGAAGTAACCGATTGAACCAAAATAGGAACTCAGCTATGGTTTGTTTATCAATAAAAACAAATAAAAAACGAGTTAATTTACAGGCTCGTTAGGTCTCGCTCCATATGACACCAAGGATTGTAACTTATGTTTCTTCTGGGCTTTTCGCAGCTGTATTTTTCTTAAGTGGTATGGCTATTATGTTTGGCTTTGGTATTGTCTTAATTGGACTTGTAATTGGCTACCAACCAGATTTCGATGATCTCTCAATTTATGAGGCTGTGTTTGTTTCAATATCATTATTTATTGCCGGTTTGAGCTTGTTAGGTGTTGGTGCTTCTTTTTTTATCAGTATTTTTCTAGAGATTCAGTTACTTGAGCACTACAAAACGAAAGGTCTTGATGTCGAGGCTCTAAGTTTCAAGCACCCATATAGTTGTCGGGAGTTACACGATTACACATCAAATGTAAGCGATGCTTGGGTAGGCACTGGAGCAGGTAAATCACTAAATAAGTTTGTACTGAGTCTTAAACGTATTGCAAATTTTAGCTTTTTCTCGCTTATTATTCTGTTTATGTTGGCTATGGTTGTAACGGTCGTGTATCTAGAGTTTATAAAATCGTAGCGGTACAGGCCTAATCGGGTAGTCGGAGGCCTCTAATCTCCAGCCACCATACCACGCTTTTTATTAGTAGGAAGTGCAACGGGTGATTCATCCCCCATGATGAATATTCATCAAATACCTCTCAATAATACTAAATGTTGTAAAGCGAACTAGCCTGAACTCTGGTTAAGAGATTTACTAATATATTGAACCATGATGATATTTAAATTTATTTTTCTCTAGCTAGAGATTTTCAGTGAAAATAAAGCGAATTTATGTGTCAGTAGCGGGCCTATCTACAAGTAAATTCAAAGCAGTTAGCGTTGAAAAGAGCTGCTTGAGATAGATTTATTATCCAGAGTTCAGGTTAACTAGTCATTGCTTAGCGCAATATTTATTCTTTTTTAGCTTTTACAAAGCTCTTTACTTCCAAGCACCTACTTTTTGTACTAGTGTGGGGCGGTTTTATGGCTTCAAGCTGCATTTAATCGTTAATCATCATGATGAAATTGTTGCTGTGAAAGTGACAACAGGTAATCTAGATGATACTCAACCAGTATATGAATTAGCGAGCTGCCTAACAGATAAATTGTATGGTGATAAAGGGTTAAAGCTTGCAAAAATATGAATGTAAAAGCGATGTTATTATGGGGTAGGGCATTGTTTTTAAATTGCTTTCTAGTCTAGGTGTCGGAACGTGAACAGCTTCATGCTGGATTTAGTAGCTGGATTGGTGGTTTATTACTAAAAATCAAATAAGCCAAACCTTAATTTAACTTACGTAAAGCTCAACGACACAACTACTGTAGACATTAATTGTTGCAGCGTGTGCATTTGTCTAAGCATAAGTTAATAAAAAATCGATTACAGGTTTACTGTAATCGATTTTAAATACAATCAAAATAGATATCTAAAATTTTCCAACTGATTTTACTGAATCAGTTAACGAAGCCGCCCCAACATAGCCTATCATACTTGGGTTTTTACTGACTAAATCAATAACATCTGCATCACTTCCAACTTCTTTTGGTGGTGACCCTTTACCCGTAAAAACCAATTTTGACCAATAAGCCTTTAGTTGACTGCCTGACTTTGATAGTACATTACTACCAAACTCTTTACGGGCTGCCGAACCTGAATCCTGATTCAATGGCACAGCTATATTCCCGTCGGAAAACGATTTCACTTTCCCTAAAAAAATCTTTGTAATCTCAGATTGATCAAAACTACTGTTATTAGATGGGTGAACAACAATAACAACCTCAGCACTTACTGAGTAGCAGCTAAGCAATAAAAGCGATAAAAATACTTTTTTAAATAATATCATAACCTATTCCTTAAAATACCAAATCAATGCCAAGTGTGATCGACTTACTATCACCTGCAACGGCTAAATCAAATGATTCATCATTCACTTTGTCAAATTGAACTTTAAAAGCCGCAGAGGAATGAAAATCCCAACGTATTCCAGCTGACGTTGTATCATGCTGCTCACCATCTTCTGCATCTTCCTTAAATTGAGAGTAGGTGACATACGGAGTAATAGTGTCGAAGCGATAACCTAGGGTAATCATTGAGGTGTCAAGGTTGCCATTTAGATCTAATCGATTTAATTCTGTTAATACAAACAAGTTATCAAAATCTAAATTAACTGCAACACCGTAAAACTTACCTGTTCGGCTAGTCTCACCATCAAATAAAACTCGCTCACCTTTACGGTAACGCTCATTTTTGTATGTCATGTGAGTTAGGCGAACTTCAAACCAATCTTTGTTTAATGACAGTACTCCGCCAAGCATGTCACGCCAAATTTCACGTGTAGGTTCTTTGAAGAAAAACTCACTGAGCAGTTTATTTTCTTTATCGTCTTCTTCGCCATAATAAAGATTCCCCATGACAGACCAATCACCAATTTCACCACTATATAGCGCGTTAACGCCGCTGTAGTTAAATATTTGCCATGTGTAATTATCAGCAGGTGGGCGCATCCACACATAGGCATAGCCTACGTCATAAAAGTCAGAATAATAAAACAGCGGCAAGCGCTTTTTACCTGCTTGGATCGTCCAATGTTCATTTATCTCATAAGATATGTATGCCCATTCAATTGTTGCATCAAAATCATTAGCCCCTCGAGCAACAATTTGACCTGTCATAGATAAACCTTCGGCTAGGTCAGCGTTAATTTGTAGACCGAATAAGCTTTCTGGTTCGAACGAAATATCTTCTGAATAAGCTGAAACAATAGGATAGTCAGCTAAAAAAGTAGGGGGTATATCATATTGCGGGACTCCACTTCCAGATAAAACCTTACCAGCATTTATACTGGTAAACCCTGAGAAGTTAATCTCCCCATAAGAAGCTCCTGTAAATAGAATGCAATTCACAGTTAATAACCAATACAGCTTTTTCATCATTTGCTTACCTTATAATATTAGTATTTTGTAATATGCAGTACTAAAACTAGCTCACTATAAAAATTTTGCTAATTATCTATAAAATATTATTTTTAAATTAGGGCATGTTGATCTTTGTGGATTGAAATTTGTTCAATCTAGGGGCGGTTGAATCGCGGTGCGAGGTTTGTAACCTAGTGGGCTCGGTAACTGCTCCTGCGTTACTCTAATGGCTTACATCCCTGTAAGAATAAGTAAAAACCGAGCAAAGC
>NZ_PNDU01000284.1:0-12924 GCF_005886635.1 Pseudoalteromonas sp. S558
TTATCCAGAATTCAGGTTAATTAGTTTTACGTTCGCTAACTCTGTTTTGTAGGTTCAACCACATCGCTTGCGGCGAGTTTAGGTGCACTCATTCCTTTGAGTAATCGGCCAAATATATCAGCGCCAGTGATAATCCGTTTTTCATCGCTCCACACTAATACAACGTCGTGATCAATGGCACCATCAAACGACTTATCGAGTGAATGGTTGGCGCGTATTTTTAAAATCACTTCACTTAAACGCATTGTTTCGTCGGCAACAATAATAGGTCTATGGCAGTAATGATACGGGTCGAACGTATCTGGTTCAAACAAGGCTGAACGTAAAAAGCCATCCGCATCAACAACTAATAAAGGCCAACCATCTTCATTGGTGATGATAACCCAGTTGTAACCCGATTTATGTAATTTACGTAAAAACTCGTTATCAGCCGTTAATGTAAGCTCAGGAAATATTGGTAAATCCAGCTTTGTTGGCAACGCTATGATGGAGTCGGGATCAATCACTTCCCCTTCTTTAGTGACACTTATTTCATCTAAACTAAAAAAGTTAAGTGCGCCTATGCCCTCAACATGCTGAACATCGGCCTCTTCTGCTTCAATATGTTTACGAATAATGCCTCTAAGCTCGCTTTCAGCAAAGTAGGTAATACCCTCTTTACCTAGCCATGCATCCAAAATTAAAGCCGTTGGTTTTGCCACAACATAAAATAATATTTGATAAAACTTAATAAGTGGCGAAAGCAAGCTCGCCATTTTAAGTGCGTTACGCGAAAAGTAAGCTTGTGGTGTTATTTCACCAATAATAGTAATGGCTATTGTTGAGAATAAAAACGAACTTGCCCCCATTAATACCGAGTCAGACAGTAGCGTAAGCAGTACGTTAATACCTACGTTACCCCATAAAATAGTCGATAATAAAAAGTTTGAATCGTTTCGCAGCGCCATCACTTTAATTGCTGCCGCATTGCCTTTTGTACTTTCCATTTCAAGCTGCAATCTACTTAACGAAAAAAACGCTAAGTTTAAGCCTGAAAATATAGCCGACTGTGAAATACACAGCGCTATTGCACACCAAATCATGACTTCAAAGGTCATTATAGTTTCCTGTAAAAAAGGTTATAGCAGTAATAAACTACCTAAACCTAAAAAGGTAACAAATCCAACAATATCGGTCACGGTCGTTAATATAACCGAGCCAGATAACGCAGGATCTATTTTCATTTTGTCTAAAATAGACGGAATAACAACACCCGCTAGCGACGCTGCAACTAGGTTTAATAATATTGCGACCGTAATCGTAATACTGAGCATAATATCGCTAAACCATAAATAAGTAAGTGCGCCAATAACAAATGCCCATACCAATCCGTTTACAGCCCCCACTCGCAGCTCTTTTTTAAGTAACGCTTTACGGTTGGAGTCGGTAACCTGACCCAGTGCTAAGCCGCGCACAATAACGGTCAATGTTTGGCTTCCTGCAATCCCTCCCATCGAAGCCACCACAGGCATTAACACAGCAAGCGCAACAACTTGCTCGATTGTTGCGCCAAATAAACCAATAAACCAAGATGCTAAAAATGCAGTTGCTAAGTTGATGCCTAACCAAATACCTCGGTTTTTAGCACTTTTTCGTACACTGGCAAACAAATCTTCGTCTTCGCGAAGACCACCGGCTTTTGCCGCCGCTTCGTCGGCTATTTCTTGGCGTAACTCATATGCCGAGGCAATTGTTAATCGCCCGAGCAATTTATTGTCGGCATTAACTACCGGCAGTGCCATTTTTTCACTGTGGATCACCACTTCTGCCGCTTCATATAAATCATCATCGGCATGTAACGATGAAAAGTCATGATTTGCCAGTGCCATTAGGCTGTCGCCATCATTTGCTTTAATTAAATCATTAACCGCCACTTCGCCTATTAAGCTGCCTTTACGGCTTACTAAATAAATAACTTCGCTGTACTGCGGTAAGCCTTTATGTAACAGCTTTTTAGCCCCTCCTGCAGTTAACTTTTCTGACACTTTTAAAAAGTCAAAACCTAACCAGTGACCTAGTTGCTCTGGCGGATATTGCTGCGCTAAATCATATTGCTTAGTTTGAGCTTCATCGAGTTGCCTTTTAGCGTATTCAACAAAGCGTTCAGGAATAACTTCTTCAAGCTCAAGCAGCTCTTCTACATTCACTTCATCAAGGAGCTTAAATGCGTAACTGTCATCAAGTGTTTGCAGTAACCATAAACAGCTGTCTTCACTTAAGTTAACAAAAATTTCGTGCTGTGTGTCTTCATCTAATAATTGCCAAATTTCAAGGCGCTGTTCTTTTGGAATTGCTTCAAAAAGCAAAGATAAATGCTCGGTCGAGAGCGTTAGCTGTGCATCAGCCAATAATTTATTTTTGCGCTCTGTTGTATCACACTGCAACAAATCATTAATGAGTTGTGGAAGCTGATCTACCGGATACTCAATCATGTTAAAGCCTTAAAAAATCATTATGTTATGTAAAGAGTGTACCTTAGCTGTAAATAAATGCTGATTAAATTTACGGGCGTAATACCAATTCATTAAAATATTGGGCACCTTAGCGAACTACATGTCTTATATATTTGATGCGATTGATAAAAGTTGGCACCTAATTTTTGCGCATTGTATGTGTAAAAATTCAAGAGCACTAATGTTTATTTTAAATTTATAAAAAAGCAGAATAATGGCTTATATTCTCAAAAGTTATAGTACTAAAAAATAACAAAAACGGGGTGTTTAAGGTAAAATGAGTACGTCATACACAAGATACTGTCCATGACTAATAGAGCAAATAAAAGCCGTAACATTTTCTGTTACGGCTAAAGTAAAAACACGGATATACAAAAAGCGTTAAATTTTAAATTGCCCAACTAAGCTTTCTAAATTTTCACCGCGTCCAGCTAAATGCTCACTTATTGAAGAGGTTGCTTTGCTCGATAGTGTAAGCTCATTCACTATTTCTTGGATTGCAGATACATTACGATTTATCTCTTCTGTTACACTGCTTTGCTGCATAGCAGCTGTCGCAATTTGTGTACTCATATCGTTAATTGAAGTTACCGAGATGGTCACTGCACCTAAACTTTCTGAAATAGCCCGAGATGATTCAACCGAACGATTACAGCTCTGTTGGCTTGCTTGCATTCCATTAACCGCAGCCGTTACTAAATTGTGTAATTCACTAAGCATTTCACTAATTTCTAAGGTACTTGCTTGTGTGCGACTTGCTAAACTTCTCACTTCATCTGCTACTACGGCAAAGCCTCGGCCTTGTTCGCCTGCACGAGCTGCTTCAATAGCTGCATTAAGTGCTAATAAGTTAGTTTGCTCTGCAATTGAACCGATTACACTCAATACACTATTAATTTTTTTAGATTGTTCGCTTAGTGAGTCCACCTGCTGAGCGGCTGTATTTATTTCACTCATTAATGTTGATACCTCACTAAGCGAAATATCAACGCATTCTTGTGCTTTTGCCACTTCTTGGGTTGCAGCTTGAGTTGATTGGGCAACTTGAGTGGTATTTTGTGCTACCTCATGTGATGTTGCCGACATTTCTGTAATAGCTGTCGCGACTTGATCTGTTTCATGATTATGATTAAGTAGTTTGCTTTCAATTAACTGGGTTTGCGTATTAATATCGCCAGAGGCTGTTTTAACATCGTGCGTTACATCCACAACGTTTGCAATAATACCATGCAGCTTACTCACAAATACATTAAACGCTTCACCCAACAGACCAATTTCATCATGTGTTTGCACCTCTAAACGCTTGGTTAAATCGCCTTCGCCTTTAGCTATATCATCAAGATTTTGCACCATGCTTTCGATTGGCTTAATCATAGTGTTTGCCGCAATAAGTGCGCACACAACCGTTAATACCACCCAAAATAATGCAATTAATAATAAGGTTTTTATCTTGTCATTCATATGCGTTTGCATTGCAGTTTGGTATTTTTCTAATTCAGCGTCTATATCATCCATATAGGCACCTGTACCAATCATCCAATTGGTATTTGGTATCATATCGGCATAACCCATTTTTTCCACCAAGCCAGTGGTGTTTGGTTTTTGAAAGTGGTAATTGAATGCACCACCTCCTTTATTTGCTTGCTCGAGCAAACCAACAATAATTTTTTTGCCATTTGGATCTGTCATTGCTATTTTATTTTGCCCTTCAATAGCACTGCCAAGTAACGCATGAAATACACTAACGCCATCAGTGTCGTAAATAAAAAAATAGCCACCTTGCCCAAATGTGATATCTCGTAATGCTTTTTTAGCATCCTGCTCAGTACCTTGTGATAACTGATAGTTGACAATTTTACTGGCAATTTCAACCTCAGTTTTTAATAGGTTTTTTTTATCTTCAATAAGCTTAACTTTAAACGAATCAAAATTTTGCTGCTGATTTTTAGACTCTAAGTAGTAAGAGCTCAACATTAAGCTAATTAACAGCAGCATAAGCGGTACAATAGCAAGTAGTATTAATTTGTTTTTTAAGCTTAAATTACTCATAACTTCTCCAAAACATAACGACGGCCAATTTAAACAATGGCTGAATAAGCTCATCAGCTTTTCTAAAAGCCCAATAGTTATAAAAGTATAGTTACTTAAGCTGTAATAGTGACTTTAAAATATAAATATTGCTGATAAGTAAAGATAAATACGCCCAAATTTATTTGCACGCAGTGTAGTTGTTGTATAGCCATATTGATACATTTGCTATTTAGACCTTAGTCTCATAATTCATAAATTAAATTTAAAAGCATAAATAAAGAAGATGATAAAACCGACCTTTAAAAGACTTATAACGTGCAGGTTATTGATATACTATAAAAGTTCGGCAAAGCAAGTTCACCCAGTAAGCTTATTTACACCCATACACGCTATTTAAAAGGAGCATTCAATGGCTTTTGATTATGGATCGATTGATCTTGGACTAAAAAACCCCTTCAAACTTGAAGGTAAAATAACCGCAGCTAGAGGGCTTATCGAATCTGTAGCCGGTATTAGCTTACTCGTTATTGCAGCAGGTTCTGTAAAAGAAGATACAACCGCAGGTTGGATTTTAATGATATTTGGCATGCTTATTTTAGCACTGGGCATTCGCTCTCTATCATCTGGGATTTATGCAACGCTTAAGTATTTTGTAGGCAGAAATCACCCCACATCACTGGCTTACAATTATAGTAAATCACAAACATCGACCGCCCAAGAAGAAAAAAAAGACGTTGCGTATACCGCACTGTCACTCGAAGAAATGCTTGTTGGTCGTAAAAATAGTACATTTAAAGAGCCGAATGGATTTTTATCTCGTTTACTTCACAGCTTAATTCCTAAGCTATTATTTTTACCTTACCCTATTCGTAATGTTGCCCAGCGTTTATTTGGCTCGTGGGTCAGCACCTTTGTTGCACTTATTGCATACGGACTTGTGGCGTTTGTTTCTTTATCTGGTTTTACCGGTGAAGCTGGCGAATTAGCATTTCCTGTTTACAGTGCCATATTGATGTTTTATGTACTTTTTTCGTGGCGTTCTTCTGGCAAACCTATTTCTCGCGATGCTGAAAAGAACATTGAAGCTTTAGGTACTGGTGCTCTCGCAAAAATTATTTCTTTATCTTTTATTTTACCAATCGCTATTGGCCTTTCTATGTCGTGGCTAATGAAAGAGCAGCGTATTAGTAAGCAACAAATAGATAACTGGCTTGAACAATTACCAAGCCTTCATGCAGAAATGTATTTAATTGCCATTATTGTTTTAGCTACATTAAGCTGCGCCCTTGTTTTTATCATGATTAAAGCACGTTTAAATTCAGTTACGCCGTCTGCTGAAGTATCTGAGTTGCGTGAAAACTGGCAAGAGTCTGTTCATCCTGACGAGATTTTTATAAACCTTGATAACTTGGTCATGGCTAATCGTCGTTATAAAGAAGTACCAAACAGAGTTTACCGAGAATTAGACCCTAAGTTGCAAGAGCAAATAGAAGGTAAAGGTGGCTTTAAAGGTGAAATGATCCAAGAAATTCAGCCTAAACTTTACTCTACGGACTTAGGTAAAAACTTCACTCTGGCGAGATTACTTGCTCTAGTAAGTGGCAACTTACTTTATATTATTGCATTGGTGTTTACTGTATTTTTAGCGTATTCATTTATTAATGTTTATCAGTACATTGACGCTGCAAATATCAGTAGCTTTAAACAAGCATTTAATAACCAACATATTATTCAATTTAGTGAGCTATTAATGACAAGCTTTCACTTATTGTTAATTGGTATGCTTATTAAAGCATTCGCGCAATTACTAACAAACACGGCTCATCTATTTTTTGCCGAAATGCAATTTGAATCGCTACTTGTGTATTTTAAATGTGAAGGTACATTCACCGAGTCTAAAATATCAACGGGTACTGGTATTCACGATAGTACCCGCTCAGAAAACACCTTAGTACGCAGTAGCATAACGCCTTGGATTATTGTTTCTCGTGTTATTTCGACAACGTTTGCTGCAACAGGGATGAGAAACCTTGAGCATCCTCGCCATATTATGGAAATGCATAAAGACGAAGGGCAATTACAAGCAATCAAAAAAGATGTTATTGCGTTCTTAAAAGACCGCGAGTCTATTGCGTCAATTACCAGTGAGCGTGATTTAGGGAACGCGTCACAAATACATCAGTTAAACCAGCAAACGCGCGCTATGCCAACTCAGCAAGCTATCACGAAAGACGACGAGGAAGCTGCAGGTTACCTCAGACAAGAAGAAAATCTATCTGGCGAACCGAAAGCCTAATTAGACGTTATTAATAATTGCCACCTTGTAAATAAGGTGGCATTTTTTTATGCCCCAATTAACTTTATTACCTCTTTTATACTCAACAACATGATTAATACTGTATTAGTGCACAAAGCCCTTGCTTTATACGCTAAAACACAAATAATGAAATATTAATCACTGGGTAAGAATGAGGAAAATGAGCTATATACTAACCACCCAATGTGCTGATGATGTAGGCTTAATCGCTAAAATCACAGGACTTTGTCATAAAAATAATTTAAATATTACACGCAATAACGAATTTGTAGATAAAGACGCACAACGATTTTTTATGCGTACAGAGCTTACAGGTGAGCCGCAAAGTGACTTTTTAGAGCAGCTACGATCACTATTACCTCAAGGCGCTAAACTTGCACTGCACAATGATGCAAAAACTAAAGTGGTATTACTTGCCACCAAAGAAGCACATTGTTTAGGTGGCATGTTATTAAAGCAGTTTGAGCAAACACTTAATATTGAAGTACTCGCCGTCATTGCTAACTACACTGATTTAGAACCGCTCGTAAAAGGGTTTAACGTGCCGTTTCATGTTATATCGCATGAAGGGCTCACCCGCAGCGAGCACGATAAAAAAGTAGCTGATTTAATTGCCAGCTACAACCCTGACATTATTGGTCTTGCCAAATACATGCGTATTTTAAGCCCTGAATTTGTGGGTCGATTTGATGGTAAAATCATTAATATTCATCACTCGTTTTTACCTGCATTTATTGGTGCTAAACCTTACCACCAAGCATTTGAACGTGGTGTAAAAATTATTGGTGCAACGGCCCACTTTGTAAATAATGAGCTTGATGAAGGGCCTATTATTTTGCAAGACGTTACCCATGTTACACATGCTAACACCGCAGAAATGATGGCTAAAATAGGTAAAGACGTCGAAAAAACCGTTTTTTGTAAAGCGCTACAATTAGCCTCTGAACATAAACTATTTATTAATGGCAATAAAACCGTCGTATTTAGCTAAAAGTTAGTACGCATTAAAAAGCCAGCTTAGCTGGCTTTTTAATTGTTACAGGTTACCTAACGTATAACGTACACGCTAATTTTTTAAGGCGTGTAATATGTAGGTGATTCTGGCCCTACTGGCATTCCCAATAAGAACACCCAAACATAAAATAAAATAACCCAGCCTACAAAAAACACCATGCTGTACGGTAACATTGTGGCAACCAACGTTCCTATACCCATATTTTTTTTATATTTAACTGCAACGGCTAATATCAAACCAAAATAACTCATCATTGGTGTTATTAAATTGGTCACTGAATCACCAATACGATAAGCCGCTTGAATCGTCTCTGGCGCATAGCCAATTAACATTAACATAGGCACAAATATAGGCGCGGTAATCGCCCATTGCGCTGAAGATGAGCCTAAACTTAAATTAACTAAGGCACACATTAAAATAAACAGTATAAATACTTCAGGGCCTGTTAGGTTAAGTGCCTGTAATAACGCAGCACCGTTAATAGCTAAAATAGTACCTAAATTAGTCCACTTGAAAAAGGCAACAAACTGCGCTGCAAAAAATACCAGTACAATATAAAGTCCCATAGAACTCATACTTTTGCTCATGGCATTTATTACATCCTTATCGTTTTTCATGGTGCCTACAACACGCCCATATACAAAACCAGGAATACTAAATGTCACAAAAATAATAACCACAATACCTTTTAAAAAAGGTGAACCAGCAACCTCTCCCGTATCTGGGTTTCGTAAAATACCATCGCTTGGAATAATGGTCCATGCTAGTAATAATGAAACAACTAATAACGATACACCTGCCCATTTTAAACCTGACTTTTCTTGCTTAGTCAGTCTATCAATGCTGTTTTGTGATAAATCGATACTCGCTTCGTCTGGGTTGTATTTACCTAAGCGTGGCTCTACTATTTTTTCGGTTACAAGAGTACCCAAAATGGCAATTAAAAATACCGATATCATCATGAAATACCAGTTTGCCTCAGCGCCTACCACATACGTAGGGTCAATCATTTGTGCAGCAGGTGTAGTAATACCTGCCAATAATGGATCGATAGTACCTAATAATAAGTTAGCGCTATATCCGCCCGACACACCAGCAAATGCAGCTGCCAATCCAGCGAGAGGATGACGTCCTAAGCTATGAAATATCATTGCTGCAAGCGGGATAAGTACAACATAACCAAGCTCAGCGGCGGTGTTAGACATAATAGCGGCAAATACCACCATAAACGTCACTAAACGCTTAGATGCGCCCATCACCATGCCTCGCATAGCGGCAGAAAGTAAACCCGAATGCTCTGCAACACTCACACCTAGCAATGCAACAAGCACTGTGCCAAGTGGTGCAAAGCCAGTAAAGTTAGTGACAAGTCCTGTCATGATCCGCTGTAATCCCTCAGCACTCAATAAACTAACTACTTCAATAACGCCATCAGGATCGCGCCCTGATGCACCTTCTGGGCGAGGATCTATTGCACTTAGGCCGTACCAATCAGCAATACCGCTAAATACAACAATTGCGACTGCAAATATTGCAAATAAAGTAATGGGGTGTGGCAGCATGTTTCCTAAAAATTCAACAGTGGCTAAAAATCGATTAAATAGGCCCTTGTTATTTGGGTTATTACTAGATGAGTGTGTGGAGTCTGTCATACTCTGCTCTTAAAGTTACAAAATTGCCGTAACCTAGCATTTTTTGTAAATTAGATCATGTATAAAAGGTGAATAGCTTGTGAGGAAGGTTAAAATAGCCAAAGGTAGACAGAGCCGTAATACCAATTGTTAATACCTTATTTTAGCGCCAAAGAAACAGCTCGCTAAAATAATCATATTTTGAATGCAATTGGCACAAAAGCTCTCTTTAGTTTCCGATTTTTTATGACTGATCAATAGGCTCTAATTGCAATTTAGCGGCAATAAGCACAGCTTGTGTACGGTTGTATACGCCAAGTTTTCTAAATATAGCAGTGATGTGCGCTTTGATGGTTGCTTCAGAGATGTGAAGCTCGTAAGCAATTTGCTTATTAAGTAAGCCTTCGTGTAAATACTGTAAAACACGATACTGCTGTGGTGTAAGCGAGGCGACTTGCGCAGCAATTTCTCGGTCTTCACCTTCAATCTCGGCTACTTTATTTTTTAGCTCTACCGGCAACCATGTATCGCCTTCGAGTATTTGATTAATTGCGCTGGCAATATCATCTGAGGAGGATGATTTAGGAATAAACCCCATTGCACCATAACCCATTACTTTAGAGACTATATTGGCATCTTCGCTGCCTGAAACAACAGCAATAGGTAAGCTTGGATATTCTTCGCGAATACGGATAAGGCCATACAAATCGCCATTTCCTGGCATATGAAGGTCTAGCAGTAATATATCAAGATCTTCTTGTTCGCTTAGCACCTGCAATGTGCTGTCAAAATCTGATGATTCAAAAACGTCTAAATCTGCAAATTTTGCGCTCAGTGCGCCCTTTAGTGCTTCACGAAATAACGGGTGATCGTCCGCTATTAAAAACTGACTCATGGTTCACTCCTAAAAAATTCGGCTGTTACTTATTACTAAGCAACAGCCGATATACTACGTTTAGAATCAACTTGTAATCAAGTTTTTAACGCATATTTAACGATTTAATCGATTTTCGATAAGTTCATCCACGACAGATGGATCAGCAAGTGTTGATGTGTCACCAAGCTGTTGGTGCTCATTTGCTGCAATTTTACGTAAAATACGACGCATAATCTTACCTGAACGTGTTTTTGGTAAACCAGGTGACCACTGAATCATATCTGGAGACGCAATAGGACTGAGCTCTTTGCGCACCCAATTACGTACCTCTTTTGTCAGTTCTTCACTCACTATTACACCTTCATTAGGCGTAATATAAACATAAATCCCTTGGCCTTTAATATCGTGTGGATAGCCCACTACAGCAGCTTCAGCGACCGCTTCGTGTGATACCAATGCACTTTCAATTTCGGCTGTTCCTAAGCGATGTCCCGATACATTTAATACGTCATCAACGCGTCCTGTTATCCAGTAATAACCGTCCTCATCACGGCGACAACCGTCACCAGTAAAGTACACGCCTGGGTATGCACTAAAGTAAGTTTGTTCAAAGCGTTCGTGATCGCCATACACAGTGCGTGCTTGCGATGGCCAGCTATCTAAAATAACTAAATTACCGTCAACTGCGCCTTCTAGTGTATTCCCTTCGGCATCAAATAATGCTGGCGCAATACCAAAAAATGGATGTGTTGCAGAGCCCGGCTTCGTATCGGTTGCACCAGGCAGCGGGGTTATCATAATACCGCCCGTTTCTGTTTGCCACCATGTATCAACAATCGGGCAATTCGATTTACCAATACTCTCATAATACCAAGTCCACGCTTCTGGATTTATTGGCTCACCGACCGATCCTAAAATACGTAAGCTGTCGCGATTTGATGAAGCGATTGGCTCGTCACCTTTAGCCATTAAGGCACGAATTGCAGTCGGTGCGGTATATAAAATAGTAACGCCATGTTTATCAACTACTTCACCCATTCGTCCAGCGGTTGGGTAGGTAGGCACACCTTCAAAAACAACTTGTGTACAGCCATTTACAAGTGGCCCGTATGCAATATAGCTGTGACCTGTGATCCAGCCCACATCAGCACTACACCAATAAACATCATCTTCTTGTAAATCAAATACGTATTCGTGAGTCATTGATGCATAAACTAGATAACCACCGGTTGTGTGTACAACACCTTTTGGCTGGCCCGTTGAGCCCGATGTATAGAGTATAAATAGTGGATCTTCAGCGTTCATTGGCTCAGGCGCGCATTGCGCTGGTAAATCAGCCACTAAATCATGCCACCAAATATCATGGTCGTGCCAATCAACTTCACCACCCGTTAGTTGATGCACAATAACATGCTCAATCGTTGTAACTGAATCTTGCGCTACCGCTTCATCAACGTTTGCTTTTAATGGCACACAGTTGCCCGCGCGTCGCCCTTCATCGGAAGTAATAACAA
Organism: Pseudoalteromonas sp. S558; assembly: GCF_005886635.1. Lineage (NCBI taxonomy): Bacteria > Pseudomonadati > Pseudomonadota > Gammaproteobacteria > Alteromonadales > Pseudoalteromonadaceae > Pseudoalteromonas > Pseudoalteromonas sp. S558. Next base: position 11,878 of record NZ_PNDU01000284.1, read on the forward strand.
CTTTAGCGCCCGAATCTCTAATACGGTCTGCAATCGCTGATGGCGAAAAACCACCAAATACAACAGAATGAATAGCGCCAATACGTGCGCATGCCTGCATTGCGTAAATTGCCTGAGGTGTCATTGGCATGTAAATAGCTACACGGTCACCTTTTCGTACACCTAGCTTTTTTAAACCGTTCGCAAATTTAGCAACTTCATCGTGTAATTGCTGATAAGTAATATTCTCACTTTGAGATGGGTCATCACCTTCCCAAATAAGCGCTGTTTTATTTGCTTTGGTTTTTAGATGGCGATCAATGCAGTTATAAGAGGCATTAAGATAACCGTCTTCGTACCACTTAATACTAATATGGCCTTTATCGAATGATGTGTTTTTAACGATTGAATAAGGAGTCGACCAGTCAAGACGTTTACCATGCTCAGCCCAAAAGCTTTGAGGATCGTCAATTGATTGCTTGTAAAGCGTATCGTATTTATTTTTATCGATGAGTGTTGCGTCTTTAATGTGCGCAGGAACAGGATAGATACTTTGTGACATCTTCGTCTCCATTAAATTACTTGCCTTTGGCTCTTATCAAGGATTACTCAGCAGTGCTTTATTAAGTATTAGACCTTAGTTGTACATCCCTTCAAATTGCTAATTTGTAGTTTATAATCTTACTGATTTCAATTTTTTTACATAAAAATACAAGACGTTAAATATAAGTGAATACATACTAGCTTGGCCTTAAACCTTAGTCTTATAGACCAATAGGTTATTGAGTAAATATTACACATACTCAACAGTAGCAAACACGAAAGTTAAATATATTTTTCTCTAGCCTGAAGTTTTCAGTGAAAACATAACGGATTTACATGTTAATAGCGGGCTGATTGTCAGTAAATTCAACGCAGTTAGCACTAAAAATAGTGGCTTGAGATAGATTTATACCAACCTGCTTATATATGGGGTCTATTTAACGTTAAGAAAATTACGCTAGAACTAGGCAAAATTTTTTGTATCTAGTTGTTCTAAATAAAAAATTTTTAAGCACTGTATATTGC
>NZ_PNDU01000285.1:0-1112 GCF_005886635.1 Pseudoalteromonas sp. S558
ATTAAATAAATATTTTAATTTTTAAAAACATTGTAAAGCTGTAATAGTCATTAAGGCTAGTTACAGCTTATCCCTCTCTGTCAGACTAGTTGTCGCGCTTAATATTTAACCATTAAATAGAGGGTGTGGAGTAACAATGAAACATTATTCAGCGCAAAGCAAAGAGTCGGCTCTTCAGAAGATGATGCCTCCAAATAATATAGCAATAGCCCAATTATCTATCGAGATGGGTATTGGTGAATCAACCTTGTATAATTGGCGAAAACAAGCAATCGATAAGGGGCATTTAGTGCCAGGTAATGGAAAGAATGCTGAGCAGTGGTCATCAGCAAATAAATTTTCAGTCGTGTTGGAAACAGCCTCTTTAAATCAAGCTGAGTTAGCGGAATATTGCCGAAGTAAAGGTCTTTATGTGGAACAAGTATCGGCTTGGCGAAATGCGTGTATGGATGCAAACGCTAACGTTAAAGAGCAGGAAAAAGCCTTCTCTATTGAAGCTAAAAAAGATAAAAAGCAGATTAATCAATTAGAAAAAGAATTGCGCCGAAAAGATAAGGCATTAGCAGAAACTGCAGCACTATTGGTGTTAAGAAAAAAAGCAAATGCGATCTGGGGGGAAGCCGAGGACGAATGATCCTCGACTCAGCTCGCGTTCAAGCGGTTAAACTAGTTAATGAAGCTGTGAGTTCTGGTGCGCCAAGGTTTAAAGCTTGCCGTGAACTCGGGATCAGTGTCCGGACGTATCAACGTTGGACTGTTGACGGGAATATAAAAACAGATGGTAGACCAATATCTCAGCGCCCTGAGCCAAAAAATAAGCTATCAAAAGAAGAGAGAGATAACATATTAGCCATCGTTAATAGCGATGATTTTAAGAGCTTACCACCAAGCCAAATCGTCCCAACATTAGCAGATGAGGGTATTTATCTTGCTTCTGAATCAACATATTATCGTGTTCTTCATGAAGAAAAACAGCAAAACGCTCGCGGACGTAGTCAGATAAAAGAGAGAAAAGTACCGACGACACACTGTGCTACAGGGCCGAACCAAGTGTGGTGTTGGGATATTACTTGGTTACCAGGTCCCGCTAAGGGGCTGCATTTTTATTTTTT
>NZ_PNDU01000286.1:0-443 GCF_005886635.1 Pseudoalteromonas sp. S558
ATGCCTTCGGTGGGCATCCCGCGCCCAAATGATCCTCGACTCAGCCCGCGTTCAAGCGGTTAAACTAGGTAATGAAGCTGTGAGTTCTGGGGCGCCAAGGTGTAAAGCGTGCCGTGAACTCGGCATCAGTGTCCGGACGTATCAACGTTGGACTGTTGACGGGAATATAAAAACAGATGGTAGACCAATATCTCAGCGCCCTGAGCCAAAAAATAAGCTATCAAAAGAAGAGAGAGCTAACATATTAGCCATCGTTAATAGCGATGATTTTAAGAGCTTACCACCAAGCCAAATCGTCCCAACATTAGCAGATGAGGGTATTTATCTTGCTTCTGAATCAACATATTATCGTGTTCTTCATGAAGAAAAACAGCAAAACGCTCGCGGACGTAGTCAGATAAAAGAGAGAAAAGTAACGACTACACAATGAGATACAGGGCCTC
>NZ_PNDU01000287.1:0-9655 GCF_005886635.1 Pseudoalteromonas sp. S558
AGTGCTCAATCGCTTGGAACAATTTTAGAAGTGATATTAATAGAGTCATTTCACTCTGTTCAAGATCATGGATTAATATGACCAACTAATAAATGGAATTGGTATAAAATTTGCAAAGGGAACAACCATTTACATCAATTTACGCCTAGAATTGAATTATTTTTTCGGCGTAAAATTTAGATCACATACTTAATGGAATTGGTATTATAAAGCTTCAACTTTAATTCGAACTTCACTATATAGCTTCATATTTTTACTAAATAATATCCTGATTACAGAAATGCTCATTTCTTCTCATTTTGTTGCAATTTCATTCTTGGTTTAATAAGTGACCTGTGTAAAACTACCTAAGTTAATTTAGTAAATCAGGTGACATGAATGTCGAATATTAAAGCTTGGAAACTTATGAGCCTGTTTTGTTTGTTCGCAGTGCTTATGGGTTGTCAATCCAAAGAAGAGCAGCTGCAACAAACAATTCAAGAGTCTATTAAAAAGGTAGATACGGAGCTGTCTCAGCTTGGTACTGCCCTCGATAATGGAAGTGTACGCAATGCTGTGTTACTTAAAGAATATGGCGAGCTTCTTAAAAAACAACAACCAGAGCTTACAAAAGTTGTTGATGTAATTACCCTTGATGCAACGCGCCAAGGCGCACTTTATAGTGGCTTAACACAGCGACTTAAAGATGTTAAAGGAACTTACTTAATTCCTCCTTATGAAAATACATTACATAGCATTGATTTGTTGCGTGATGCATCTAAACCTACGCTATTTTCTGATGCGTTAACCGATCCTATTAATATGCTCGCTGATATGTCGAAAGGCACCTTAGCGCGTGTAGGCGCAATTAGTAAGCAAGCTGAAGGTGAGGGTGTTGGTAATCAAATGGTAGGTAACCCTAACTATGGTAACTGGCAATCAAATAGCAATGGTATTAGCTTTTGGCAATGGTACGGAATGTACCGTATTTTAGGTGATGTATTTGACCGTGTTGAATATGGAAGCTGGAGTAAGCGCCGAAAGTATAGCTATTACAATGACTATGGCCGTTCGCGTTATTCAAGCCCTAAACAAATTAAAACCCAAAGCGCACTAGAAACACGCACGCGCCAAACATACCAACGCCAAGGTAAGCAGTTTACAAGCCCTTATGCGAGTAAAAAAACAGGTGCATCAGGTTTAAGCCGTAGTAGTTATACGCCAGCAAAAAGCCGCAGTAGTTATTCTCGTTCGAGCAGTTATAGCAATAGCTCAGGATCGGTGCGTGATAGCGGTAGCAGAACCTCTCGTGGCGTGAGCCGTGGTAAGTAAAAGAATAAAGTTGGAGTTAGAATAATATGTATGAATTTAATGGAATAACTATGTGGTCGCTACAAGCGCTGGCGATTGATTTTGCAATTATTGTTTTATTGTTTGTAAGCCTTAAATATATAAAAGGCTGGGTTTCAAACTTACATGCAAATGATGAAATAACAGAACGTGATAACTTTGCTTTTGGTATTAGCTTTGCCGCTGGCTTAGTGGCACTGGCGATTGTATTAACAGGTGTAAGTAGTGGTGCTTTTGCTGCAACACTGCAACAAGAAGCACTGCAAATGTTAGCTTACGGCGCATTAGCAATTGTACTTATTAAGTTAGGTCACTTTTTTCAAGATAAAGTAGCACTTCGTAAAGTAAGCCTGCACGACGAAATCGTTAAAGGTAACGTTACAGCTTCAATAATTGATTTTGGTCATGTTGTTAGCGTTGCTATCGTTATTCGCTCAGCTCTTTTATGGGTGGCTACTGACGGCTGGCATGGTCTTCCAATTGTAATTGCCGCCTTTATTATAGGTAGCGTTGTATTACTACTTGTTAGCCAGTATCGAGTACAGTTATTTAAGCGTACAAATAAAAGCGGCGATTGCCTACAACAAGCAATTGTAGATGGTAACTTAGCTGTAGGTATTCGTTACGCTGGATTTTTAGTCGGTAGTGCATTAGCTATTACTGCTGCAACAGGTGTTGCGCCATACGCTGCGGATAACATTAATGCGAGTTTACTATACTGGGCTATTAGCGCTGTTGTGAGCCTTGTCGCATTTATTATTTTGCACTTAGTGACAATTAAAATAATTTTATCTGGTTGCGATATTTCAGATGAAGTTAATCGTCAAAAAAATGTAGGTGTAGCTACTATTTCTGCAGCAGTATCATTTGCTGTAGGTATCACTATGGCAACCTTACTAGGCGCATAATCAGTGTCATCAACCACAACTAGCCCAAGTAAGTCTCGCTTACTTGGGCACGATATATTACTTATTACTGTTATGGCTGTGCTTGCTGGGTGCGGCCTTATTTATGAATACTTACTGTCTCATTATGCTGGCCGTGTACTTGGCTCAGTAGAGAGTGCTATTTACGCCATGATTGGTACTATGATTGTAGCAATGGGCTTAGGTGCTTTTTTAGCGCGTTGGTTTAAAGACGCATTTACTGCCTTTGCTTGGCTAGAAAGCATTATAGCTCTGATTGGCATGGGCTGCATTTTAGCGATAGCGAGTGTAATAGCAGTTAGTTATTCTCTTCCTCATTTGTTTTCGAGTATTTTTAATTTACCCCCTGATGTTGTACTTAATGGTTACGTATTTCAAAAGCTACAAGAGTGGTCACGTTTTCTACCTTATGTTTTTGGTTTAATACTAGGCTTATTTATTGGTATGGAAATACCGCTTATAGCGCGTATTCGTCAGCATGTTTATGGCCGTTTTTTAGAAAACAATGCAGGGACTATTTATGGTGCCGATTATATTGGTGCTGGTATTGGTGCAGCCATTTGGGTAAGTATCATGCTCTCAATGCCTATAATGCAAGCCGCAGCGTGGACGGCGTTATTTAATATCATTGCGGGGCTCGCGTTTTTATGGCGCTACCACACCCATGTACGCTTTGCTAAGGCGCTCTTAGTTTGCCATATAGTATTGTTGGCACTCTTTGGTTTTATTTTGGTATTTGGCAGTGGTTGGATGAACAGTCTAAGCAATGTTTTATACAAAGATAAAGTAATTTATTCGCAAGCAACCAAATACCAGCACGTAGTTTTAACCGAAAGATTAAGCAAAAACCAACCTCAGCCAATCACCGATTTATATTTAAATGGGCGTTTGCAGTTCTCAAGTATTGATGAGCAAATATATCATTCAATGCTGGTTTACCCTGCAATGCTTGCCTCTAACAGACATGACCGTGTATTAATAATTGGTGGTGGTGATGGGCTTGCGCTTAGGGATGTTTTAAAATGGCCAGTGAGTGAAGTAACGCTAATAGATTTAGATGCGCAACTACTCAATTTATTCGGTCATAAAGATGGTGACTTTACGCCGCCAGAGCACATCAATAAGCGATTGCTACAGCTAAACAATAAATCGATGCATGACTCGCGAGCCAACATAATTGTAGGTGATGCATTTTTAGAAGTTGAAAAGTTACTTGATCAATCTCAGCAATTTGACACTATCTTAATTGATTTACCCGATCCTAATCATCCTGATCTAAATAAAATGTACAGTGACTATTTTTATAATCATGTACGGCAGTTACTAGCACCCGATGGTGCAATGGCGGTTCAATCGACTTCACCTTACCATGCAAAAAAAGCATTTTTAAGTATAGGTAAAACGGTCAAAGCCGCAGGGTTTGGCTATGTTGAACAATATCAGCAAAACATCCCTTCGTTTGGTCAGTGGGGTTGGACTATAGCCACCAAAATGGGTCAGTCGGCTAGTGGTCGAATTAATGATGTAGCTGTTATGCCAGTGCCATCAAGGTGGATCAGTAAAGAGTATTTATTAGCAAGTTTTGTATTTCCCAACCATTACTTTGAACAAGTTAAAAGTGTTGAGGTCAATAGGTTAGGCTCTGGTCAATTATATGATTATTACCGAACTGCATGGCAAATAGAAAGCGAATTGTATAAAAATTAAAAAACAAGGTTGACATAATATGTCGGCCGTGAGAATCTTAACTCAGACATAATATGTCAAACGACAAAAGGCAGAGACATGGAATTAAATGAACTTTCAATAAAATTAGCTTCTTTTGAAACTGAAGGTGCTAACTTTGAGTCTTTCTTGATTGCCAACCCTGGCGAGCAAGATGTTTTACAAGTCATTGTTGATGGAAATGATGAACTTCCAATTTTTGTTACACAAACACAAGAGCAGCTTTTATGTATTAGCTACTTGTTTGACGAAGATGAAGTTAAAAGTGAATTACGCAACGAGTTAAACGAAACATTACTACGTTTAAACGTGCCAATTCCACTGAGTGCATTTGCTAAAATCGATAACAAATACGCGATTTTTGGTGCACTGTCGGTAAATTCATCATTAGATGACGTTACCCACGAACTAGTGACATTAGCCGATAACGCTATCGATGCACTAGAAGCCGTGACCTTGTATTTAAACGATTAATAGCTAGTTAGTGGAGTTAAGATTATGAGTATTTTAAAAAAATTATTTACAGCAGTACGTGGCGGCGCTCGTGAAGCAGGCGAAGCAATTGTCGATGCAAATGGCATTCGTATTTTTGAGCAAGAAATTGCAGACGCGCAAAATGCGCTTCACCGTGCTAAAAAAAGCCTTACTGAAGTAATGGCTAAAGAAATGCAAACTAAGCGTAAAATTAGCGCTGTAGATGCATCGATCGCTGAACATGAAGCGTATGCAGGCCAAGCGCTTGAAAAGGGCAACGAAGCGTTAGCATTAGAAATTGCAGAAAAAATTGGTGACTTTGAAGCTGAAAAAGCTGAAAACGAGCAAGTGTTATCTGGCTTTAGCAACCATATCGTTGCGCTTAAGCAGCAAGTTAAAGATGCTGAAAAATCGATTAAAGAGAATCAGCGTCAGCTTACAATGGTTAAAACCACTGAAAGCGTACAGCAAGCAACAATGGCTGTTAACAGCACGCTTAATACAAACAGCTCGTCTATGACATCGGCTCGTCAATCGCTTGAACGCATTAAGCAGCGCCAACAAGATCGAAATGACCAGCTTGGTGCTGCAAAGCAACTTGAGTCAGACGTAAATGGCGATGACTTAAAAGCAAAAATGGCTGAAGCAGGCATTGGCGACACAAGTCCAAAAAGTGCTGATATTTTAGCTCGCATCAAAGCTAAGCAAAATAGCTAACCATTACGTTTATATTTTAAAAAGGTAACCGAGTTTTGCTCAGTTACCTTTTTTGCTTAGAGGGCAGCCTTCCTATGTTTAATTTTTTCAAATCTAAAAAAGAGCCAGAACGTCAGCTTAATCATCCGAGCGATCTTAAAAAAGGCGACATGTTTAGCGTTATCGATTCATTTGCTTATCCTGTATGGTTAAAAGGTGAAACGCTACGTGTTACTGGTATTCAGACTTACCAATATCAGCACAGTAGCGATACTGAATTTGTACTTGAGACAAACAGTGGACAAGTAGTATTTTTACAAATTGAGCAAGATGATGGTGAAGAGTGGGCTAACTTTTCTATTAAAATTCAGCGAAACGAAGTTGAAGAAATATTTAGTCTTGATGAGTTTGCGCGTATTTTTGATGAAGAGTCGTTAACCCACATTACAGTGCAAAATACACCAGAGCGCTTTATGCAGTTTTTAGCTAAAAGCTATCAACAAAGCGAGTCGCCTTATGTGTGTTATTTTCATAATAAAGATTACCGCAACCAAGCATTACCTCGCTATGAGCAAGAAGGTGGTGAGCCATGTGAAATGATTTGCTTAGCGTCAGATAACGAAGGTTTTGGTTTAAATATCGAGATTTGGGATGGCGGCGAAACCGAAGTATCGCTAACGCTAACGCGTCCAATGTCAGACATTGTAGACTTGTTTCCCGGAGATGCTAAGTGAGTGATGCTAAAGACAAGTGGTTACGTCAGGAACAAGCTGTGCGTGCCACGCAAATGGCATTTGATCTAAGCAGCGAAGTTCAAAAGCTGATAAAAAAGCAGGCAATTGATCAAGAACTCACGCCGTCAGATATGATCCGTAAAATACTTGGCTTAGATGTAAAGTCTAAAAAAACGCGCCAACGTTTATCGTTTAATCTAAATGATGATGAAATAGCGCAACTGGCGAGCCGCTTTGAAGTACAAAGTGATGATAAGCGAGCCGTAAAGCAACAAGTAGCTGACTTACTAATTGCTCACACTAAAAAAACTAAGTAGCTGCACTAGATTATTATGAATATAATTTTAATTGCCTACTTAATTATTTTTGCGCTGTTTGGTACTGCGGCGAGTTATTTTGTGCGTTACATTTATGCGTACTGGGTGCTAAAAACAATGCCTATGAAGTACATTATAAAAGCGGGTATTTGTGTGGTTATGGTGATTGTAATCTCAGCGTTAATTCCGTATTTAAGTTAACGCTGAGATTAAGTTATATGTAGTTTATTATTTTATATCAAACGATTGGCATTGCTGATTAATACACAGCGATTGCACTTCAAGTAAAGGTAAGCAATCAGTTAAACCCTTTTCTTTGTTTTGTGTTTCTTCTTGCTGTGTTATTTGAGCCGCAATATTTTCAGCTTTTTCTTGTAAAGTATTAAGTGTTGAGTAAACAACATATTTACTTGGCCCGCCGCATGCTCTAGCACCCACTTCAAGCACTTTACACTGAAAACTAGCCGTACAACTGTTGTTTATAATACTGTTTAGTTCGCTATTTAAGCCCGCTAGATCTTGCTTTTGAACACTGCTTGATGGTGTAGTACTAACGCAGCCGCTCAGCAATAGCATGCTACTAGCAATACTCAAAATTGATAGATTAGCTGGCGATGGCAAACAACTCATAATGATATCCTTAAAATACACTTACCGCTGAGCCTTCAAGCTTAACACATTTATTTTCAACACACTGCGTACTAGGTGTGGTTAAATGTTGGCAAATGCTCATCATACCTTTTTGTGCATTATAGCTACTCTCAAGCTTAGTAATCTTTTCGCTAAGTGCTGTTACTTGTTTTTCAGATGCCGTTTTTACTGAGTAGACAGCAAAGCTACTAGGTCCACCGCATGCACGACTACCGACTGGGCTGACTCTACACTCCATGCTTGTATCACACTGCTTATCTGTAATTAGTGTATTTAACTCGGCTTTAGCCATTTTTATATCATCGATTGATATGTCTTTTAAATCAGCTGTGGGCAGTTTTTCAGCAACATTACTTTTTGTATTTTCTTGTAATTTTTGCACAGCAGGCATTGATGATTCAGTTTCTGGAGTCACTTTTGTTTGTTCTGTATCAGTAGGGGCTTTATCTAAGCACGCTGTTAAACAAATTGGTAAAAGTATAGCTAACAATGAAGTACGCATTACAAACCTTGATAGTGATGAATTATTCATCACTATCATACACACTGCATTTTTGACGGCAATAAAAACTATATAATCAGATAATTAAAGCCGTATTTTAGATCCAAAAAAACTACAATCCGCCTTGTGTAAGTTTGGTAGGGTTAAGCAGTTTTTCGAGTTCCTCGCGTGGTAAATCGGTTTCTTGTTCGGCTACATCAATAATAGGGCGGGCTTCTTTGTAAGCTTGCTTTGCTATTTTTGCCGCTTTTTCATAACCGATCACCGGATTAAGTGCTGTTACTAAAATTGGATTTTTTGCTAGGGCTTTGTCTATATTTGGCTGATTCACCTTAAAGCTGGCAATGGCTTTATCGCCCAATGCTTGCGCGCTATTGGCAAGTAATTCTATGCTTTGCAAAATATTATACGCAATGACTGGCAGCATTACGTTTAATTCAAAATTACCCGCTTGCCCTGCGACAGTTATAGTGGCGTCGTTACCTATTACTTGTGCGCTTACCATTGCGGCAGCTTCTGGTATCACAGGATTAACTTTACCTGGCATAATAGATGAGCCCGGTTGGAGTGCTTCAAGCTCTATTTCACCTAAACCTGCAAGTGGACCTGAGTTCATCCAACGAAGGTCGTTCGCTATTTTCATTTGTGCTACAGCGAGTACTTTTAATTGCCCCGAAAGCGCTACAATGGCGTCTTGTGAGCCAATATTATAAAAAAAGTTACTGCTAGGCGTAAATCTAATACCTACATTGGCACTCAGATTTTCTGTAAATTTTGCTGCAAATTTAGGGTCCGCGTTTATACCGGTTCCCACTGCTGTGCCGCCTTGTGCTAACTCGCAAACACGCTCTAAACTATGTCGTATTCCTGCCGCAGCATGATTAATTTGTGATTGCCATGCACTTAGTGTTTGATCAAACGTAACAGGCATTGCATCCATTAAATGCGTACGGCCCGTTTTAACTATATGGCCTACTTCAGCTTTTTTCTTTTCTAGGCTTTGCGATAAGTTTTCAAGCGAAGGAAGTAACTCATACACTACATTTATCGCACTACTGAGTGCGATAGCAGTAGGGACTACATCGTTAGAGCTTTGCCCCATATTTACATCATCGTTAGGGTGAACGCTCTCATTACCTAATCGGCTAGCAAGCGTTGCAATAACTTCGTTGGCGTTCATATTTGAACTTGTACCTGAGCCTGTTTGAAAAATATCAACTGGGAAGTGCTCAACATGATCGCCATCAATAATACTTTGGCATGCTTGCTCAATCGCATGTGCTTTGGCTTTATTTAGGTGTCCAAGTTCGCAGTTACTTTGTGCGGCTGCTTGTTTTATATAAGCCAGTGCGGTTATAAATTGCTTAGGCATAGAAAGGCCACTAATCGCAAAGTTATTAACGGCTCGTTGTGTTTGTGCTTGGTAGAGGGCATTAATAGGTACTTGTAATTCGCCCATGCTGTCTGCTTCTACTCTAAAATTACTCATAAATGCGCTCCTTAAAAAGGGTTAAATTCGTGACTAAGAATACGAGCTTCACGCTCAAGTATTAAAAATTTTGCCGTGTTGTTATGAACTTTATAAAACCGCTTTAATGCCAACAGTGGTTTGTATAACTGATTCAAGCATTGTTTTCGAATAGCATTGTGTATAAGAGGGTCGCACATTTTGTTCATAATTTCATGATGTGTACGCCTAAGATAAAGCTCTTGGAGCAAAGGGTTATGCTGTCGTTCAAAATTTTTGGCTACGTTAAGGGCGGTTTCTATATAATCGGCAACGAGCATAGGTGCATGTAGGCCAGGTCTCAAGCAATGACAAGAGAGTTCTTGATGGTAACGATATTGCGTATGTTTTAAAGGCATAAAAAAACCGACTCAACTTAACGATAATAGTTATCATTACATTTTATCGGTTTCTGTGTAAATAGTTATTCTAAAATTATTTATGGTACTAAGCGGAGCCTTAATTGTAGCCAAGAATAAATATTTGGTCTGTTTCATGTTTTGTCATCGTCTTTTGATTATGTTTAGGGTGCGAAAGCAAGTCGATTACGGTAGCTCTCATATCAGCGGATTCACGATGTTCGTTGATGTTTTTTTCTGCTATAGCAACAGCTGCGTCTACAGCTGTATAAGGTGGAGTGTGCATAATAATTATCCTCTTGATTAAACTCTTAATTAACCCTATTTAGCCTGAACTTTGGATAATAAATCTATCTCAAGCAGCTATTTTCAGCGCTAACTACGTTGAATTTACTTGCAATAGGCCAGCTATTGACGCGTAAGTTCGCCTTGTTT
>NZ_PNDU01000288.1:0-733 GCF_005886635.1 Pseudoalteromonas sp. S558
ATTATTGATATTGATTACGAAAATAAAGTAAATGCGCGTTTAGAGGCGCAAAAGCAAGCGGCTGCAGATGAAGCGCTGGCAAGACAAAACCTTAAAAAAGCGGAACAGCAAGCACGTACTGAAGTGGCATTAGGTGAGCAAGCGATTGCGAAGCAAAGAGCTGAGTCTGAAAAGCTAAAAATTAAAGAGCAAATTGATGCTGAACGAATTAAGGCAAATGCCATTATTTCTGCGCAGCAACGAGTGGCTGTAAAAGCGGAGCTTGCAAAAGAGCAAGAAGAAATTTTAAAACAACAACGTTTAGAAGCATTAGGTATGGACGTTTTAGCTGAGGCTCGTTTAAGAGCTAAGTCTGCGGCACTTGATCCTAAGTATGTATTTGATGAAACGCTAAAAGCAGAAGTTAAAATTCAAACTGCTTTATTTACAAGTTTAGGCAATAGCCGTTTAGTGCCTGAAATTGTAATAGGTGCAGGCCAAGGCGAGCAAAGTAATGGTTCTGAATTTATGCGTTTATTAGCCGCTGATGCTGCGCTGAGTCTTAAAAAACGTTTAGAAAAAGATAAAAAATAAATAATTACTAAATATATAAACAATATTGAGGCTTAGCCTTTAAATATTATATAAACAATAAAACGCTGGCTGATAAACATTAGCCAGCGTTTTTTATTTTGCACATCTAACTCATATAACATACTTTAAATTAACCTAAACTTTGGTTAATTTATTTTCT
>NZ_PNDU01000289.1:0-5375 GCF_005886635.1 Pseudoalteromonas sp. S558
ATAAATATCAACAATCAAATTATACTGAATGCTGAATAAAAAATCTATCTCGAGCAGCTATTTTCAGCGCTAACTGCGTTGAATTTACTTGCAATAGGCCAGCTATTGACGCGTAAATTCGCCTTGTTTTCACTGAAAATCTCTGGCTAGAGAAAATAAATTTAAATATCACCATGATTCAATACGTTAGTAAATCTCTTAACCAGAGTTCAGGTTAAGTATCATTGCGGATTGGTAGAATAAACGCTTTTTTATTATTGTTTTAAGTAATACATAATACTCTCCCCTAAACGGTGCTGTATTAAAAACATTATTTATTCAGCATAAATAGTGTGATGCTTCAAAACCACAAATTTAAATTTATGCTTTAGAAGGTCTGGGATTAATTATCCGATCAATCTCTAAGCTTACAATGTAAATCATTGGATAAAAACTCATTACCCCTGCTACTCTTCTTGTATGCCCTAGGCCGTGCTTTCACTTAAAAACAATAACCAAGTAAGACTGCGATACCGCTCACTACTGTAATAGCACTACAGCAGTATCAAACTAGCAAGATCTATACTCTATTCACTAACGTCTCTGAGCTTATTAAGTACTTAGAAATAACTGACGGTCGCGGTTCCATTCTTTAGGTATAGAGGTGGGTACATTTAAAAACAGAGCTTGTTTGCGGCATTTAGTACATTTTTCTAAATGAAACTCTGGTTAATTAATGATTGTATAAGTTTGCATTTTTAATACTTTCAAAATCATTAAAACGCACGTTGTGTTGTTTCATTACTTTAAGCGCTTTGTTACTTAGCATTTGTCGTAGATAAAACGGCTGATTTGGCACAAAATGATGAATAGTATGCGTGTGGCCAAAGTTAAAACAAAATAAATGAAACGGCATAAATAAACGGCTCGTTAGTACATGTGTTTGCTCTAGCATATTATTAACGCCGCCATAGTAATGCATACTTGAAGTAACAAAGTTAAGTGAACTAGAACGAATGATATTAGGCACAATAAGCACGACCATTAAAAATTCAAACACGTTTATAGTACTTAATAACCAACTAGCTGAATTTATTGAAAGTGGCATAAATAAATTAACAATATGGAACACTATTACACTATATAAAATAATAAAGTACGCTGTCGCTATTGGGAATCCTGCATTAAAAATACGCATAAAACTAAAGCCATCAATTTCTTTTTTAAAGCGTTTTTGAAAAATAACCAACCCTAGCAATCCATCAGTAATAACTAAAGCACGTAAAAACGGGTTTTTAATGCCATTGCCAACTAAGCGTTCTTCTAAATCTTGCTGCGTGCCTGATGTTTTATGATGGTGTAAATGCATTTTACGTCTGTACCAAGGACTAATAGTATTTGGCCGCATTAACCATACTGTTAGCATCATAAAATTATGCATGAGTGGTTGATTAGTAAAGTATTGTTTATGTATGAGGTCGTGTTCAAGCTCATGAGAGATGGACGCTGCAATTGCAGCAAGTATGATGCACACCCAAGCCGGTATGATGGTTAGATAATATAAAACGCCAACACCTATTAATGCACTCAGTGACAAGAGTAAAATAATTAGCCCTAACGTATTTTGATGAGCTAGTAATGGATGCTTTTGACGAAGCAGTGCTTCTTCCGTTTTAATAGCTTTAACAATTGCTTGAATATTTTGTTTAGCGCTTAACGTGTTCATAAGTAGCAGTCAGTATTTAATTTGTAACGATAATAACCGAAGCGGTGCTCATAGCCAAAATATACCTAAAAACACCTGCAAATTTATAATGCGAAGACATTTTTTGTCTTTAAACCCTCAGTTAAAATTAACATGCTGAATATTTAAAACGAAAAATATTGTAATAATTTACGCATATCATTTGCCTGATCAGCCATTTGTTTTGCTGCAGCCATTGTCTCCTCCGTAATAGCAGAGCTTTCTTGAATTAAAGCGGTTAAACGCTGTACAACAATATCTACCTCCTTAATAGCCTGTTGCTGAGTACTCGTAGAGTCATTAATTGACATAATCATATAATTTACAGCTTCCACTGCACTAACTATTTGTTTTAATTTTTCGCCCGATGTATTAGCTAAAGTTGTTCCTTGATTTATTTTTTGATTGCTGTCTCCAATTATCCTTTTAATTTGTTTAGCGGATTCTGCACTGCGTCCAGCAAGCTGCCTTACTTCATTTGCGACCACAGCGAAACCGCGACCATGCTCACCTGCACGCGCAGCTTCTACTGCAGCGTTAAGGGCTAATAAATTTGTTTGAAAGGCAATTTCATCAATAACTGAAACAATCTCATTAATGTCTTTACTTGAGTTGTTTACTTCAACAATCGCGCTTACGGTTTGTATTGACAGCTCACCACCTTCAGCCGCCGAAGTTTGTGCTTTACCTGCTAATTTAACTGCTTCAGAGGACTGGCTCGCAATTTGTATAATCTCATCGAGCATGTTCTTACTATTAGCACTGGCTTGCTCTAAGTTTGCAGCTTGCTCTTCCGTTCGTTGGCTGATTTCAACGTTGCTTGAAGCTATTTCAGATGCACTTTGCGAAACTTGATTTGCACTATTTTGAATGCTCATAATAACACTGGTTAATTTTTCTATAGTCTGATTAACGTCTTCTTTTAAAATAGCAAAAACGCCTTTATAATCAGATTGAACTTGCTTATCTAAATTTCCTTGCGCTAACGCACTTAGTACTCCCGTCACTTCGCTGATTGCATCACCAGTAATGGTTAAAGAGCTGTTTACATCACGTTGTAATTGGGCCAATTGCCCTTGCATTGGCGTTTCTAATTGCTGACTAAAGTCACCATTACGCATAGCAGCCATTACCCGTGCAAGCTCTGAAATAATAACACTCAGATTATTTATTGAACTGTTAATATCATATTTTAATGAATCTAATTGACCGTTCATTATAGTATCAATATTTTTATCAAAGCATCCTTGGCTGATCGCTAGCATTGCATTTGATATATCACCCACTGCACTATCTAAACTCATAATAGAATCATTAATATTTTGTTTTAACGTAAATAACTGACCATTTGCACTACAATCAACCTGCTTTTTAAAATCACCTTGGCTTACTGCCGCCATTACATTACTAATGTCTTTTATTATCAGAGCTAAATTATCAACGCTAGCATTGATATCATTTTTAAGAAGCCCTAATTGTCCTTGCATAGGCTGCTCAATACGCTTAGAAAAATCACCGTCATGTAACGAGCTCATTATCTCGCTTATACTGGTAATTGCTCCTGACAAACCTTGTACCGAATTATTCACACTTTCTTTCAATTGTCCCAGTGTTCCTTTTGCGGCTACGGTTACTTGCTGTTTAAAATCACCTTCTTCTATATGCCCCATTACTTCAACTATCTCACCAATGGTGCCATTTAATGATTGTAATGAGCCATTTATGTTCGATTTAAGGGTCGCCAGTTCCCCCTGCATCGGCGTTGCTATTTGACTACTAAAGTTACCTTGGCTCATATCATCAATAACATGGTTTAGTTCTGTCATCGCTTGTTCTAATGAACTTGCGCAGTTATTAGTAGCTTGCTTTAATGATTCGAGTTCACCTTTACATACCACTGTTATCCTATGATTAAACTCTCCTGCAGCCATTTTGTTCATTACAGTATTCGTTTGCGAAATAGAGCTTTGTAACGCCTCTAACAAACTATTAAAAGCGCTTGCTGTTGAGCCTATTTCATCTTTGGAAAGCACTGGGGAGCGTACTGAAAAGTCACCTTGCTGCTCAACATGGCGCATAGTATCAACTAGTAATTGCACTGGTTGAATTAAAGTCCGAGAAAACAGAACCGCAATAGTCAAAATTGCAGCAATACAAAGTATCAGCGTAATAACGAGTAACATTGTTAAGTGAGATACGGCACCAAAAGCTTCTTGCTTATCTATTTCAGCAAGTAAGGACCATTGAACCCCTAAGATAGAAATAGGTTTATAAGACGATAATACCAACGATCCATTGTAATCTGTGATCACCTGTTGCCCAGCTTTACCCTGTAAGGCCTCTTTTGTTGCAATTGTTTTTACAGCACCGGCTGCAGGATAACGAAATGAATTAATAACAGAACGATTTTTAGAGTCAAGATAAGAGTCAGAGCGCATTAAAAAATCAGGCCCAACTAAATAAGTCTCACCGCTTACACCTAAACCAGCACGTTCAGTCATAATTTCATTTAGAGCATCGATAGATAATTGAAAAATCAAGGTGCTTGTATGAATTCCTTGGGTGTAAATAGGTGTAGCAATAAAGCTCGCGGGTGCATCATAGGAAGGAAGATATTGCTGGTAATCCGAAAAAACAACTTCAGTTTCAGCAATATCTTTAGCTTGGTTAAATACTTTAGCTAAATTACTCTTAGAAAAAGGGCCGTTAGTTAAAGATGTAGCAAAATCAGCTTCTTTATAAACCGAATAAACCACATCACCTGACTTATTATCTACAATAAATACATCGTAAAAATTGAACTTTTCTGCAAAATTATATAAAAAATGATGAAACTTAAGATGCACTAAATTATAGCTATTAGTCATTGAAGATTGATTTAAGCTCGCTTTTTCACCAAGAGGATGAGGGTTATCGGCTATATATTGATACTGCCAAAAGAGCGCTTTTTGTGAAAGTTGTGGAAATATCGTCGTAGGTGGTTTTTTTTGCTCGTTCTCAATAATGTACTTCGGATTAAAGCTATTCAAATAAAAATCAGCAAGGTGCTGTTTTTCAGATTCATTTAGGGCAAATGAAAATTCTGACTCCTTAAATGTTTCAATAAATTTATTTGCTGCTGCCAAAACCTCAGGGCTTTGAGATAAAAACAGTAACTGGGACTCTATATCATCAAAATAGCGCTCAATAGCACTTTTTTTTATTTCACTTACAGCCTCTAGCTGAGCATAAGTTTGCTTATTTAACGCAGTTGATGAACTAAAAAGAGCAAGGCCAATAACAAGCATTAAGGGAATTAACCCAACAAATAAAAAAGAAAAAATAAGCTTTTTAGTTAACCCAACATTACGAAACGTACCCAAAATTGAACCGCTAGACAATGTCATAAAATATCCTTATAAAAGATAACTTAGCCTAGTGTAGGACATAATATTTTAAAGCGTGAGCAAACATAGATAAATTTTTGAAATGTTAATATCAATATTGCTTAAATATAGGGTTAGCTTAATGATGGGAGAATAACATTACAGGGTGATTAAATTGTTCAAATGCTTATAGCGATTAGTATTATACCAATTCCATTAATTTTGTGATCTAATAAGTTTCTATTTATAGGTGGTGAAATATTACAAAATACTTATTGTTACTGATT
>NZ_PNDU01000029.1:0-4926 GCF_005886635.1 Pseudoalteromonas sp. S558
GGGCAGCGCATGTTTGGCATTTATGCTGCGTTATCGCCTATTTATGGGGAATAACCACACTACATAGGCTCTGCCTTGCCTAAATACCAAACAGTCTGCTGCAAAATCAATCACGAAAGGTCAACACGCCCTAGTTATTTTAAAAACGGCATCCGCTATTTTATAGTGTCCATCAGTACTCATATGGATCCCATCTAATGGCGATACGTTTACCACGCTTTGTAAATCAAAAAAGAGCGCTTCATTGTCAAACGCCACGTTCTTAAACTGCTCAGACATTGCTTCGTTTTTACACTCAGCCCCCTCGTAAATATGCTTATAAGGGCCTACTATTTTTATATAAGCAGGACTAAGAATGAGTATTTTAGGTTGTTTATTTATATCGTAAAAGCACTTAACTTTACGTATTAAGCAATCAAGCCCTTGGCTAATTTGCTTAGGCGTTAGGTTAAAACGTTTTTTAAGATCGTTTGTCCCAAGTGCAATAATAATTACATCTAGTGAATACTGTTCTAAATATGGTTTTAAATAACGTACGCCACAAAGCACGCCATCAAATGGCGGCAGATTTATTAAAGTACGATTAGGTTGCCCTGCTTCAATTACGTTAAAATCCGGACCTAATTTTTTGGCTAATCTCGCTGTCCATCGAGTGTTTTCGTCAAAGCGTTTACCTGTACTCGGATCTAGTCCCCAGGTATTAGAATCACCAAAACATAAAATATTTTTTATCATTAAAATGGATTCAACGTATAGCCTTGTTGTTGTAATTGCGCATGGGCAGTCATGGCAGAAAGCGACATCTGCACACCTTCAATTAACTGCTTTGGCGAAACTTTATTATGCGTAGCCGACTGACCACACACATAAACAACAGTATTGTTAGTGAGTAATTGTTTAATTAAACGTTGATTTTTATTATCGGTTTTAAAACGTTTTTTATATTCAGTATTAGCGAGTACATCTAAACTGGCACTACCGTGAACCACTAATGCAAGCTGAATATTTTCTGATTTAACACCGTGCGCTACATGCATATTAATAAAGCGCGCCAGTGAATTTATATTATTATTTTGCTCACCATTTTTAGCCCCTTGTGCAACATCAAATACTATTTTAAATACGGTAGAGTCGTTAATTTTTGCATGCTCCGGTACAGAGTAAAAATAACCAAAGTCTTTAATAGCCAGTTCATTAGCCAGTGAAAGCGAACTAAAAAACAGCAATAATAAGTATTTCATAAAACATTCCTGTGTTATTGCGTAACTAGGGCATGTTGACCAATCTAATAAATTACCAGAAGCAAAGCCTAAAAGGCAGCGGATTATACTGCCGATTGCGTATTTTTATGCTGATGGCTTACAAAACTCATCCCTAAATAGTTAAAAGTTTGTTTAAACATCTGTACAAACACCTCTGGGGCCTCAATAGATGATGCATTTGATAGCAACGAAAAATCTTTGCTACGCAGCAAGCGTAATCTTGGTTTTAAGTGTTCATCGTCCATGTAATCTGTGATTCTATCTATAAAAGCCTTCATTTGTATTGTTGTGTTGTACCAATATACTGGAGACGCAAATACCCAATGGTCGTAATTTAAAAGTGATTCAAACAGCTGGTAAAAATCGTCATTCTTATAATTTTTATTGTAACAATAAGGAGGGATTTTATAATCATCTAGGCACACAACGCGCACATCATTTTGCTCAGCAAAACTATTTACATGAGCCGATGTATTACCATTTTTACGTGCTGATGAATAAATAATAACCGTACTGCGATTAAGTTTTTGTTGCATTTTGTTAGTTCCTTTTTTATGTTGTACGCAGCTTAAAACCTCAAGTTACATTGAGGTCAACTCATGGAGTTAAATAATGAACACGGATCAAAAAAAACTCACAGAAGCTAATTTAACAGTTGGTTATGTAGCAAAAAGAAGTGGTGTTAAAGTATCAACCTTGCACTTTTACGAAACTAAACAGCTAATAAGAAGTTGGCGTAATACTGGTAACCAGCGACGCTATAAGCCTGATGTATTAAGGCGTGTTGCAGTTATAAAGGCAGCACAAGCAATGGGAATAACGCTGGATGAAATTAAAAATACGTTAGCAACACTTCCCGATAATAGAACACCCACAAAACAAGATTGGTCAGCGCTTTCTAAGCAATGGCAAGCACAACTTGATGAACGAATTGCTTATATGCAAGGTATACGTGACAAAGTAAATGATTGTATTGGGTGCGGTTGCTTGTCACTTAAAAGTTGCCCTATCTATAATAAAGATGATTTTTTGGGAGATAGTCAAAGTGGTGCAGTATTGTTAGGTAAACTTAATAAGTAAAAGCATTTAGCTTTTATCACTATTTGATTGATACTCTGAATTTAAGGTTCGTCACAAAGTATGCTAATAAAATTACCAACAGCCTAATCTAGACCGTTTAAACCTTCTCTGGCTGCTCTGTATAAAGCGCCGAGTGTTGAATCAAATACTGACTTTATAAAGCTGTAGGTTAGCTCTACCACTGTACTAATCACTTTACCTGCAAACACTAACATATGACCTAGCAAGCCTAAGGTTTGCGCTGCAAAAGAAGCTGATGCTTTTGCTATTTTATCTAAAGTGCGTGCAAGCATATCGTAAAAAGTTAACCCTGTTCCAATGGCTGCTTGTGCAGCAACCGCACTGTAATAGCCGGCATCTTTTAGCAACGTTATTAATGCTGCACTTAATTTATCTGACCAATGTGCATTAAATGAAGCTTGGTTTCTATCTTCAAACCGTAAACGTACGGGTGTACTTAAAAAATGATTAGCTTGTACTGTTAAGTTATTCCAATCACTGCTGTTTGCCGTGTTAATATAGCCAGGCGTACCGTTTAATTTATGTGCGGCGCCTTTCAAGCCTTGACCATTATCTAAACGAATTTCTTGACCATTATAAGGCGCATGCGAAAATGGCCATAATGGGACCTTAGCCACTGGATCAGCGCCATGAGTACAACGGTAAATTTTATCAATTCTTGATGTTGCTGCTCTAGCAAAATTATCTAAGCCTACGCGGGGAGAACCAAATGTATAAAGCTGCACAGGTAGAGAATATTCTGCTTTTACCCAATCGGCAGAAAGTGTAGCCAATGCACCGCCTAAACTATGGCCAACAATATGAACACAACCTGTTATTTTATCTCGAATGTTTGCCGTTACAAATTCTTGCAACGTAGGTTTCATCGAATAAAATGTTTTATTAAACCCCGCATGCACCATACTACCGTTTGCGCCACCACTTAAACCAAAATGTGCGTCAGTTAGTCCATCCCGTAAAGATGCTGTACCACGTATTGTTATAACTGAATCACCTTGGTAAATACCTTGCCCATGACCTAACAAACCAAAGCCAGTGCTCAGACCGAACAAATGAGAAAAAAATCCACCTGACACTCCTTGCACAGCGTCTGAGTTTACCCCAAAGTTGAAATTGCCACGTAAAGCTGGGTGCAGGGAGTTGTTTAGTAAAGTCGTACTTTTAATGCTTTTAGCTTTATAAGCAAGCGACGCCATTTGTACTGCTTGCATAGGTGTTAAAGTATTCATATAAAGTCCTTTTGAATGAGTCTGTCAAAAAGTTAGATTTTACACGTCGTATAAATTGTAAAAACGTGTTCAGGTGCTTCTTTTATTGGTAAGTCATATGTTTGTGGCTCTTTTGAAATATCACACACTAAACTGGTTAACAGCTCAGTTAACGTACTACTCTCTTCATGCAAAGACACAGTCACGTACCACAATACAATGCCCTCTGGTGTCCCATTTTCTAAATATATATGCTGAATTAATGACTCGTTGTCGAACATATTTGATGGTTTTGACGTCTTAATCGTTTTTTTAGGAAATGAAAAATACCCATCACTATCTGTTATTGCCTCATCTATATATTCATCGCCATAAATCAGCGTTCTCGTTACTTTTGTGTTTGCAACGGGTTGCCCATCATCTAATAACTGCCCCTTTACTGAAGCCGATAAAATAAAATCCTGCTTATTAAAAAAACCAAACATATCTGCACAAGCCTGTGTTGTAGTAAAAATAATGATAATCGATACAATTACCAAAAAGTAAGCTTTTAAACGTGATAACAAAATATACAAGCTCCCAAATACTCGCTTTAAAATACACTTATCGTGTTGCTATTTAATGACATGTATACAGTATATAAATGTTTGTGGAATTACCGCGCTGACTAAAAATCAGTCTAATTGGATATAAAGGCAACCGCAAGCATTTAGAACAAAAAACAGTCATCACTCAATGCGTTATTTACTAAAAAAACACTTTATAAACAAGCTTACAAATAACGCTAAGCCCAAGTCCCATCATTAATATATAACCATAGAAAATAGCAATCGCCCCTCCTGATGCATCGCCTATTTTATCTATTTCAATGCACGCAGAACAAAATATGAAAAAGATAAAAAAGTTAGCGATTAACCCCAAAAGATAAGCACCACCAAATAAAGGAAAAACACCTACTAATAATGCGCTAAGCATAATTAAAATACTTGATAGCGCCTCTTTAAATGAAAATCGATACTCAATAATTTTTAATACTAAGGTGACTACCATTAAGGCTAGAAAATACAGCGAAGGCCAAAACTGACTATACAAATAGTCCACGCTAAAAATTTGGCTAATAGTCAATGGAGGCTCTTCAGCTGAGGGGCTTAAATTTGGTGTTGTAACGTGTGTAGAGTCATCAGTAACAAAGTACGCCACCGCAACAATAATTAATTTTATAATCCCAAAAAATATAAAACTTGCTATGGTAAATCCTATTGTATCATCTCTGGTCAATCGCTTATTTTCTTTACTTCCTAAAATTATGCCTAGGGGCAATTTACTCTTTGTTACTCGGTTTTTACTTATTCTTA